>JBANGF010000021.1:0-5357 GCA_037975655.1 Bacteroidota bacterium
TATGCACGAAGGGACACCCTCTCCCTGGGGGTTTGCAATGGCTGCCAATTAATGATTGAACTAGGTCTGATTACTCCAGATCACGCTGAAAAGCCAAAAATGTTGCACAACGCCAGCCATAAGTTCGAATCTTGCTTTGTGAATGTGACTGTGCCTGAAAATAATTCCGTGATGCTTGGATCTTTGAGTGGACAGCGCCTAGGTGTCTGGGTGGCCCATGGGGAAGGAAAATTCAATTTACCAAAGGGTGAAAAAGGTTACCACTTCGCCATTAAGTACAGCTACAGCAGCTACCCAGGAAATCCAAATGGATCCGACTTTGCGACAGCAGGTATCGCTTCAGAAGATGGCAGACACTTGGCCATCATGCCACATATTGAGCGCAGCTTAAAGCCCTGGAACTGGGCGCATTACCCATCTGAGCGAAACGATGAGTTTACCCCATGGATGGAAGCGTTCGTCAATGCCAGACGCTGGGTGGAGCAGCAGTATTAATTAGGTTCTAGGTATTCGGTAACCATGAGTTCAAACTACCAACTTCCACCAGCAACTCGCATAGGCCATGTGCATCTCAAAGTCAGCAATTTGCAGCGGGCTTTGGATTTTTACGCTGGACTTCTGGGATTTGAGCTGGTAACCACCTACGGAGAGGAAGCCGCATTTATTTCTGCAGGAGGCTACCACCATCACATTGGATTGAATACCTGGCAAAGCAAAGGAGGAAAGCCTGCACCCAAAAATGCAGCAGGATTATTTCATACGGCTATCCTTTATCCTACCAGAAAAGACTTGGCTTTAATCCTTCAACGACTAATAGACGCCAACTATCCCATCAGTGGATTTGCGGACCATGGCGTCTCTGAAGCCATCTATTTGGACGACCCGGATGAAAATGGAGTTGAATTGTATTGGGATCGACCCAAAGAACTTTGGCCGACCGATGATAAAGGAAGGATTGTGATGTATACCCGGCCGCTTAATGTGCACGAGCTATTGAACGAGTTGAAGTCACCTTAAAACCTTGATTGAGGATTACAAGGGGTGGCTATTGAGCACCAACCCATCCTTAACCGTCTTGAGGTAGGTTACGGCTTTGCCATCTTCGCCTACTTCACAGACCCGGTAGCTAGGGAAAGGGTTACCCCAAGATCCTCCAAAGTGTCCCGCCCATAAAAAGGGCTTCTTTCGGTACACCATCAAGCCATCGAGGTCGTGATCGTGCCCATGAAAGGTGGCTTTCACATTTGGAAAAGAAGCAATCAGGTCCATAAACTCCTGGCAAGCCACTCCATTTCGCGTCCAATCCCGCTGAGAGATGTGAATGAATACATACACCTGCTGCAGCTTTTCATAGGAAGTCAATACTCCCTTCAGGTACTCCAAATCCGCGCAAAGGTAATCCCCCGCTACATTGGAAGAATCCAATAGAATCACCCCGAACTGATCTTTCAGCACAAAAGAATGGTTGGTCGGATGCCCCATGACTCGACGAAAAGTGTCCGCATCCACCCGATCGTGATTGCCTCGAGTCGCAAAATTAGGCACCTGTAATTGATCGTAAACGGCCTTGACTTCCGGAAGAAAGCTAGGCGTGTCGTGAATCAAATCTCCATTGAAAACCACAAAATTCACCCCTTTTTCGCGCTGGATCGCTTCAATCAGTTGCCGGTGGGATCCTGCAAAATCCGTGTTAGCCTGTCCCCAATGCCCGTCTGAAGCAGTGATAAACTTGAGTCGAGTAGACTTGGGAAGGGTCACCTGTCCGTATGTTGCAAAAGGCAGGGTAAGTAGTCCTGTACTAAGTAAACTGAGTTTCTGGAGAAAAGGGCGTCTATGCATGGGATGAAAATACAACATAGACTGCACTTTTCGAAGTACTCCACCCTCCTGCATAAAATCTTCGTAAATTTGATTTTCCAAAGGAATAGATTGTGGCATTACCTTTTCCTTGGCTGGATTGCTGAAGCCATCCCTTTTGCTTACTTTTCGAAAAACCACCCTCCTATGCGAAGCTACTTGTTCACCTCCCTATTTCTTTGGATTGGCATCAGCCTATCCGCACAAACCATCGATCAAGCTCGATTAGAAGAACTTACCGAAAAACAATGGCAATCCGGACTTCGGCTATTGAACGAACTCGTTTCCATGCCCAATGATGCGGTATATCCCGAGCAAATCGCAGTGAATATCGCCTGGTGTGAGGCTGCCTTTTCGAAGCGAAACTGGACCGTGGAGCGACTGGAAACAGGAGGAATTCCCCTACTCCTAGTAGAAAACAAACTAGCTAATGCCAAAAAAACAGCCCTTTTCTACTTTCACGTAGATGGACAAGCGGTGGATATCAGCAAGTGGGATCAGAAAGATGCCTATCAACCGGTATTGAAAGCACAAACTGCATCGGGGACTTGGGAAGCTCTCCCCATGGAAAGGCTTCAGACCGAATACAATCCAGATTGGCGAATTTTTGGACGGTCTACTTCAGATGACAAGGGTCCTTTAGCCATGTTCATGACTGCTTGGGATGCGCTTACAGCTGCAGGAATTTCCCCTGATTATTCAGTAAAAATCATTCTAGACTTTGAGGAGGAACAGGGTTCTCCCCGACTCCCTGCAGCCGTAGTCAAGCACAAGGAAAAGCTAAAAGCGGACCTCATGCTGATCATGGATGGACCACGTCATACTTCCAACCTGCCTACACTTAGCTATGGTGCCCGAGGGATTTCCGAACTCTTTTTGACCACCTACGGACCCAAACTCCCCCAGCATAGTGGGCACTACGGCAACTATGCCCCCAACCCTGCCCTACTGATGTCGCAGCTACTTTCGTCCATGAAAGATGAAAATGGCCGCGTGGTGATTCCAGGATTTTACGATGGGATTACCTTTACTGAAGCGGAGCGTAAGATCTTCGCTGCCGTACCGGATAACGAGCCCGCAGTCAAAAAACGACTAGGACTTGGCCGAACCGATCAAGTGGGTCAGAGCTACCAAGAGAGCATCAACTATCCTTCCTTGAATATCAAAGGCCTATCTGCAGGATATACCGGTGCTCAGGCCACAACCATTATTCCAGCCATCGCAGTAGCCGAACTCGACATGCGTTTGGTACCCGAGTCGGATCCCGTACGCTTGTTTGAACTGATCAAAGACCATATCCGCAAGCAAGGATTTTTCATTACTGAAAAAGACCCTACCGATGAAGAACGGATGACTCATCCAAAAATCGTCAAAGTAGGGACTTCCATCTCCTACCAGGCTTTCCGTACGCCCATGGACTCTCCTGTGGGTGCCTGGCTGAGAAAAGCAATGAATCGTTCCTTTGGATCAGATCCGGTTCAGATACGTATTTCTGGAGGCTCAATCCCGATCTCCCCTTTCGTGGATGCATTGGGTATCCCAGCAGTTACCATCCCTACCGTAAATGCGGACAACAACCAGCATAGCCCGAACGAAAACCTCCGCCTAGGAAATTACAAGGAAGGAATTCGTACGATAATGAGTGTGTTGACAGAGAAGATGTATTGAGCCTATAAATCCCATAAATTCTTTTGAAGTCGATTTTTATTCAATCCATTACGGAAATTTCAAAATCGATACGCAAGGGAACTAATTAGGAAAAAATTGGTGGCTATGGGTGACTCGGGATATAAAAACACTTGATCTCTGCTCCGGTAATTACTAGCTTCTACTCTCCAGATTAATCCTTCCCAAAGTACATAATCTAGGTTAGCTGAGAATCCTGATGTAGAAAAGCCAGAAGGAGTATTTTCTATAGGAATAATCACTCCTGCCCGATCTTGGTAATATTCAAAACGGAACGCTGATTTCATTCGTTGATTCCAGGTCACCTGACCAATTACCACAGGACTATACCAAGCATCGTAAGCACTGCTCCCCTTTTGCTGCTGCTGAACCCCCAAATCCATTCCAAGAATTAATCCAAACGAATTTCCAATTTGAAATTGTCCATATAAATTGGAAAAATAACGAGTTCTCTTAGTCAAATCTGGATCATTAGAACCCAAAAAAGTGCTCCAATTAATAAGCATCCCCTCCTTAGGACGATACGAAACCTGGGTACCAAAGGAAGGTTTTTTAGTTCCTTCCACTCGAGTAATTCTTTGCCAACCGTTAAGCATAAGCGCTGAAAAAAACCACTTTTCCGTAGGCTGAAAACTCAACTTCCCCCCTGTCAAATAATAGGGGCTATTCTCTGCCAAAATAGAACGAGTTAGGGTCCAATTATCTGTCGAGATTGCACTTTCAAATCCAATATGAGAGGGCATCACCCCTGCATCTAGCCACACATCCCCCTTACTCGAGAGCAAAATTCCCGCATTAGCTTCAAAAACATGTTTCAATACCCCAAGCTCATCCGCATAATTATCTGTTGAATAGGTGCCTCCGTGAACCGCCAAGTTGGTTCGAACCCGTTCCCTACTCAACCCCAATTTGACCATTCCCATATTTAATGCGGGACGGTTGTGACGATTGTGGTTATACAAAAAAGGTAATCGTTTATTTTTTCCAGGTAGATTAAAATCATATCCGTAAAAGAAATCCACAACCCCTGAAATTTCCAGGTTTGATTTCGTGGAATTTGAAATACTGTCTTGCTGAGCAAATACGGGAGTTCCCGCTCCAACCAAAAAAAAGAGTAGATTAAACAGCCAAATCAGCTTTGAGGACATTGGTCAACTTTTGTTCAAAGCACAAAGATAGTTCAAGGAATAGTCTAGCCTCCAAAATTTCAAAAACGAATTTAAACAAAAGGCTAAACCTCTTTTTCCGAATACAGGACCAGTCTCAAGGTATCGTAATCGTACCTACCTTCAAAGTGTTCAAAATAGGCCTTCAGCGAACTGAGTTTTTCGGTTACTCCCTGAATCTCCCAAATGGCTTCCTGGGGAACCAGCGCCTCCACCTGGATTTTTCCCGTCTTTACCCCATGGGTCAAGTGATTGAGGATGGTCCCAGGAGTTAGTCCACGCTCCGATGCAATTTCTTCTTGAGTTTTCCCCTCCAAAAAAAGGCGGATCGTCTGTTCCTTCGTATCCTCTTTCTTCCCTTTTAAAGGTTGGGCTTTAGCTGTTTTCTTCTTCCCAGACTTGTTTTTTGTAGGGGAAGCAGCAGGCATAGCTTCTCGGAATTGAGCCACTAATTGTTGCCGCAATTGCCTAATTTTCAGATCAACCGCATCCAAGGAACCAATCGGTTGCCCTTGTAAAATGGCTTGCAGAAGTACTTTGCTTCGCGCGATGCCCGTATACTTATTCAGAAATTCCAATTCCAACTCTTCCATTGACTCCTGGTACTCCTTTACACGAGTAAATCGCTCAATTTTGACCAAATGCCGA
>JBANGF010000036.1:0-3041 GCA_037975655.1 Bacteroidota bacterium
CCAGAAACGTCCTGTTTTTAAAAAAAACCAACTTTTTCAGGTTGAACCTGGATTTTTTTTCGGGTGTAGATATTGTCTAATTTTCAAAAACAATCGTTTTCGACACTACTATTTTTAGTTAGTATTCATTTTTATTGTGTTTAATTCAATATTTATGTCTATTTTTTGAAAAATTTCCAACCTATTAAACTGAGTAAAATGCAGCAAGGGCTCTATCGACAGGAGTTTGAACACGATTCCTGTGGTATTGGTGCGGTAGTAGATCTAACCAATGAACCTACCCACGAAACCATCAGCGGTGCGTTGTATATGTTAAGCAACATGGAGCACCGCGGAGGACGAGGATCTGATCCCAAAACGGGAGATGGTGCAGGGATTTGCTTTCAAATCCCTCACCAATTTCTTCAGGATGTCACCGCAAGAACTGAAATCCAATTGCCCCCTCCCGGACAATTTGGATTGGGGATGACCTTTTTTCCAAACAACAAGCAACTCTATACCAAAGCAAAAGCCCTGCTCAATGAGTTGATTGAAGAATTAGACTTTGTACTGATTGGCTACCGAAAAGTTCCGGTAGATGAAACCGTCCCTGGTTCGAGCGCTCTGGAAGTGATGCCCATCATCGAGCAGGTCTTTGTACAACATAAAGATGGGCTACAAGGACTTGACTTAGAGCGGAAGCTTTATGTGCTTCGAAATTATTCAAGTTCCAAAATCAACGCAGAAATCCCTGGGGTCAACCATGCCTTTTATTTTGCAAGTTTCAGTTCCTTGACCATAGTTTATAAAGGCCAACTAAGAACAGACCAGGTATTGCCATTTTTTAAAGACCTTCAAAATCCAGGGATCGCCTCTGCATTTGCCATCGTACACTCCCGGTTTTCCACCAACACCTTTCCCAACTGGAGGCTGGCCCAACCTTTTCGATACCTCTCCCACAATGGGGAAATCAATACCATCCGTGGCAATCTAAATAAAATGAAGTCCAAGGAAGCATTGATGAAATCCTCTTTGTTTACCCCGGAGGAGTTGGCAATGCTCATGCCCATTACCAACAAGCTCAATTCGGATTCGGCCAATCTAGATGCCATGGTGGAGCTGCTTACCCTTAGTGGTAGAAGCCTTCCACATGCCCTAATGATGCTCGTACCAGAAGCCTGGCAAGACAACGAGGTAATGGATAAGGAGCGGTCAGCCTTCTATAAATTTCATGCCTCACTTGTCGAACCTTGGGATGGTCCGGCTGCCCTCCTCTTTACCGATGGCAAATCGGTAGGAGCTACGCTAGACCGCAACGGCCTTCGTCCACTCCGCTACTTTATCACAAAAGACCAGCGGCTTATCCTTTCCTCCGAGGCGGGCGCATTGCCCATTCGAGAGGCGACCATCACTCAAAAAGGAAGAATTAGCCCAGGTCGCATGCTATGGGCTGATTTGGAACAGGGAAGAGTACTCCTAGATGAAGAAGTCAAAGGGGAGATTTGCCGCCGGCAGCCTTATGAAAAATGGGTTAACGAACAACGGACCAAGCTCCGATTGGTTCCTGATCCAGAAGAACTCAGCTACCCTTACCATACAGATGATATTCAAAGACAGCAAACCATCTTTGGGTATACCTCTGAAGAGCTAAAGGTAATTCTCAGTCCTTTAGGAGACTCCGGCCAAGAGGCAGTAGGCTCCATGGGTGCCGACACCCCATTGGCTGTACTGTCCAAACAAAGTCAGCATATTTCCAACTACTTCAAACAGCTTTTTGCGCAGGTCAGCAATCCCCCCATTGATCCCATCCGAGAACGGTTGGTCATGTCCTTGTTTACCCGCATCGGAGAAGGGCACAATATCTTGGAAGAAAGCGCCCAGCATACCAAACAAATTCATATTTCACAACCCGTGCTGCTCAATGCAGACCTGGAAAAAATTACTCGCCTCGAGCACCTCGGCTATCGCTCCAAACGCTTATTAGGACATTTTGTAGCCGATCACCAGCCGGGAAGGCTTTTGGCTGCATTGGATCAACTGTGTCAAGAAGCAGAGGATGCAATTTTGAATGAAGGGAAAAACATTTTAATTCTATCCGATCGCTCAAGTTCGGATTCCCATGCTCCCATTCCTTCCCTTTTGGCTATTGGAGCGGTTCATCAGCATTTAGTCAAGAAAAAAATCCGTACTCGTGCAGGTTTAGTCCTTGAATCTGCAGATATCCGCGAAGTCCACCATTTTGCCACAGCCATTGGATACGGGGTATCTGCCATCAACCCCTATTTGGCCTTAGAATCTCTTTTGGATCTCTTTAGAAAAGGGGAACTCCCTGGGGCGAAAGATGAAAAAACGGTTCTGAGCAATTACCAGAAAGGAATTGGTAAAGGACTACTCAAGGTGCTATCCAAAATGGGAATTTCGACACTTCAATCTTACCAGGGGGCCCAGATTTTCGAAGCGATTGGGCTTGGTCCTGAGGTGATGGATCGCTGTTTCAAAGGTACCACTTCTCGCATCAGTGGCATCTCCTTTGATGAGCTAGCCGAAGAGGTACTTATTCGCCATCGTGCAGCCTACCTTTCAGAAGCAGGAGTTCTAGAATCAGGTGGCGTTTACCAATGGAAACGGAGAGGTGAAAAACACCTATTCAATCCCGAGACCATTCACCTCCTCCAAAAATCTACTCGTTTAGGTGACTACGTGCTTTATAAAAAATTTGCGCAAAAAATCAATGAACAAAGCCAAGATGCGATGACCCTTAGAGGATTGTTTGAATTCAAAAAACAAATTCCTGTCCCAATCGAAGAAGTAGAGCCAGTAGAACAAATCATGAAGCGCTTTGCAACAGGCGCCATGTCATTTGGGTCGATCTCTCATGAGGCTCATACCACCTTGGCCATTGCCATAAATCGAATTGGAGCCAAAAGCAATTCTGGAGAAGGAGGGGAAGACGAACAGCGCTACGAGCGGAAATCCAATGGAGATTGGGAGCGTTCTGCCATCAAACAGGTAGCTTCTGGCCGCTTTGGGGTCACTTCCCACTACTTGACCAATGCGGAAGA
>JBANGF010000064.1:0-4337 GCA_037975655.1 Bacteroidota bacterium
CATTGCCCGCAGATGGATCCCTTACGGTCGTGATGCCATGTGCCATCCATAATTTAAACACGTATTCAGCAGGAGTACCCTGCCCAGATCCACCGATATGTCCATGCATATCGATCAAACCAGGCAACAAATAATGACCCGTCAGGTCCATGACCTTGGTTTTGTCTTCGGCTTTAGGGCGACGATTTTCGTTGATTGGCACACCAGGATAGCCTACTGCCTGAATCTGAGTAATGCGATTTTTCTCTACCACAATATCTACAGGTCCCAATGGCGGCGCCCCGGTACCATCGATAAGCGTGACACCGCGAATAATCAATTTCTCGTAAGGCCCATCCCCTTCTGCTCGCGCAGGGGAAGGCATAATCTGGGCTAGCGACCAAGTGGCGATGGCTAGCTGTAAAAGACAGAGTACGGCTATTTTTTTCAACATACAAGGTTGGGGTTCATGAAGGGTATAAGTTAGCGGAAATCTAGAAATGAAAAAATATTTTTATGATTAACACCAATCGTCGACAGACGACGGTCCACAGTCGACTGCCCACCATATCTTGAACTTCAACCTTTATTTTCTTCGGATAGTGGTGAAATAGTGAAGATTCATGAATCTTATTTATTAAGTAGGGCAACAAAAAGCCCCGTGCATACGGGGCTTTTAATTTGTAAAACGGATTGAATCCCTTGACTTAGCAAAACTTATCCAATCGATTAGCAGTACGATTTATAAATACATCCCCTGCTGTCGACAGTGGACTGTCAACCGTCGACTATCGGCATTTTACAGATCTTTGAATTTGTCCATGATTTCTTCGGAAATCCCAGTAAAGGAATAGCCTCCATCATGGAAAAGATTTTGCATGGTCACCATGCGAGTCAAATCTGAAAACAAACTGACAATGTAATCTGCGCAAGCATCCGCAGAGGCATTTCCTAGCGGAGATAGTGCTTCCGCAAAGTTGTAAAATGAATCAAAGCCTCCAATGCCTGTTCCAGCAGTGGTTTTGGTTGGGGACTGGGAGATGGTATTGACACGTACCTTCTTCAGCTTACCATATCGGTACCCATAGCCTCTGGCGATACTTTCCAACAAGGCTTTGGCATCTGCCATATCCGTGTAGAAAGGGAAAATACGCTGAGCGGCAATGTATGAAAGGCCAACGATAGAACCCCATTCTTTCATGACGTCCATTTTCTCGGCTACCTGCATCATCTTGTGGAAGGAAATCGCAGAGACATCGTAAGATTTCATGGCCCAATCGTAGTTGAGATCCCCGTAAGCCTTCCCTTTTCGGATATTGGGAGACATCCCAATTGAATGGAGCAAAAAGTCAAAATCTGAACCTAAAAATTCCTTGGCCTCTGCATACAATTTCTCAATATCCTCCACCACAGTAGCATCCGCCCCGATAACGATGGTATTGCACTCTTCAGCAAGTTCTTTGATGGCCCCCATACGCATGGCAATGGGTGCATTGGTCAAGACAAATCTCCCGCCTTGTTCTTTTACTTTTAGCGCTGTTTTCCAGGCGATGGAATTTTCATCAAGCGCTCCCGTAATGATTCCTACTTTTCCTTTTAGCAAATTTTGTGACATAGCGATGGGGTTGAATTCAATAGCTTCGGTAAAACTACATAAAATTTAGGAGTTAGACTCTCAATTCATCAGGAGCTCTTTAGCACTGGCCTGTGCAGCAACAGAGGGATTGGCTCCAGCAATCATTTTGGCCAACTCCTGCACACGTTCCTCGGGACTCAATTGTTTCACCTTAGAAATGGTTTTTGCTGCACTATGGTCCTTGTATACAAAGAAATGCACCTCTCCTTTTGCAGCCACCTGTGGTAGATGGGTAATGCAGATGACCTGATGATTTTTAGCAATTTCCTGCATCATGCGGACCATTTGCAAGGCTACTTCTCCAGAAATACCGGAGTCAATCTCATCAAAAATAAGGGTAGGCAATGCCATTTTATCCGCCATCAAGTATTTAATCGCAAAGAGTAATCGTGAGAACTCACCCCCGGATGCCACTTTTTTGAGCGGCTGCAAGGGCATTCCTTTGTTGGCAGAAAAAAGAAGTTCTACGCGGTCTATCCCGCTTCCATTGGGCTCTACTACCTGGACCTCAAATTGAACACGGGCATTTTCCATACCCAAATCCTGCAGCAAAGCTTCCAAAGCCTTTTCAAAAGAAGGAAAACAAGCCTTTCGCTTTTGGCTAAGAACCTCAGCTGCTGCAAGCATGGCTTTTTCATTCTGAAGGCATAGTTGATTGGCCTCTGCCAACTGATCATCCACCTGCTGAACCAGAAATATTTTATCTGCTAATTGGCTTTCTAGTTCCATTAACTCTTCAATGGTCTGAAGCCCATGCTTTTTCTGTAACTGGTAGATTTTACTCAAGCGCTCACGCGTGCGTTCCAACTTCTCCGCATCCATTTCGACACGACTGTCCTCATCCGCCAAAGATTCGGCTAAATCCTTTAATTCAATCAAAGCTTCTTGAAAACGAGTACGATAGGTTGCAAAAGCCTGAGCCAATCGTTCGAGTCCCAACAAACTGGACTGGATTTGTCCCATTCCCTGCAACACTCCAAACTGTTCCTCATGAAAAAGTGAAAGCACCTCGTTGATTTTCAATTTAATATCTTCCGCATTTTCCAGAATTTCCTGGCTGGATTCCAACTCCTCTTGTTCTCCTGCAACAAGTGCCAAACTACTGAGCTCTTCCAATTGAAACTGGTTGAAATCGTATTCTTTTTTGAGCGCTTCTCCTTTACGGGTAAGTTCGGTCAGGGCTTTTTTGCTCTTTCTAAATTCGGTGAAGGCTTGTTGGAAAATAGTACGTTCAGCACTTGTTTGAGCAAAAGCATCCACCAATCCCAATTGAAAATCTCCTTCTCCCAAAAGCAAGGTGTCGTGCTGGGAGTGCACATCCATCAACCTATCCCCCAATGTTTTTAGGGGGTCTAGGAGCACCGGAGTATCGTTAACAAAAGATCGGGACTTTCCATTTGGACTAATTTCCCGTCGGATAATGCAGGTGTCCTCGTAATCCAATTCCAACTCTTCAAAATAACCCTGAAGCCCATAGGAACGAATATCAAACACCCCTTCAACAACACATTTTTTATCGTCGTGGAGCAAAACTTTGGTATCGGCACGGTTACCCAACAAAAGTCCTACTGCTCCTAGCATAATCGACTTGCCCGCACCTGTTTCCCCTGTAATCATACTCAATCCACCACTAGGCTGCATCGCCAGCTGATCGATTAAGGCATAATTGGAAATTTTAAGTGAAGTAAGCATGAATTAATGAAAGCTTTCCAACAAAACTAAAGGTTACTACTCAGTTTTTGAGTAGCTCATTGTATTTTCTGGCGTTATTAGGATCAATTTCAAGTAGCAATGGAACCGCTTTTTCCCGAATCTCAAAGGGGGCATTCTTCAGGATTTGGGGGATTTCATCACTTTTTGCATCTACAAAACTGATGGTATAAATTCCGTTGGGTTGCAGCTTATTGGCTTCAGCAACTCGCTGAATGGCTTCCAGAATGGAAGAATAGGACTCCTCAGGTGCGATAGCAAGCTGATCTAGTCCTTTTCTGTGATACAAATAAATCGCCTCCCGAATGGGGGCATAGACGGTAGAAATATAGATGTCATTGATCAGCCAGTACCGGCTTCGGCGGTCACTAGGATTTTGCACCCAGCCTACACGACCCGATTGCTGCGCATTGTTGACAATATCGTTTGCCACCTCAAAATAGGGATTACCTCCTTTAAGTGCAAAGGTATCGTAATCCATACCAAGCGCGATATGGGCATAAAAAGCAAGTAAGGAACTGATGTTATTTAAAAAGGAGAAACGGTTGAATTCTAGTGGCTGAGACTCCTGGTACTCAAAGGTCCAATTTCGATCGATAAAATTGAGTACCACAGATTCGTAATTCGTACCAAACACGGGTCGCACCACTTGAACTTGAACGGTAGCACTGTAAACCCCCACTTGAGGGACTTCACTGATGGTAATCAACAAATTTCCTTTGATTCGCTCTTCAGGTCGGTATTCGTCAGAAGTCCAGGTTCGACCATTCAAAAACTGCTCAAAGCTCGTTTTCATTTGGTTAAATACTTCCGTATTTTGAAATCTAGAACGATCGCTATTGATAATAACTCGGAAATCAAGCTCTTGCGCCTGCCCTTCCAAAAAAAAACCAATGAGTCCGGTAAGGAAAATTATCCCCTTTTTCATGTACTAAACTTACAAAAAATCTTTAGCTCCACGCAGCAGCTTTTTTGACTTCCTCTACAATTAGGCGTGCAATGTCAAGTTTAG
>JBANGF010000087.1:0-5106 GCA_037975655.1 Bacteroidota bacterium
TGCTGTAGTGGTAAGATTGGTAGCGAAGTTCAAACATAGAGGTGGTGGAGATGAGAAAGGAAACTGTATTCTTAACAAATTTCGTCAGCTTCGGTTAACTTGCACAAAAATGTGATTTTTAAATCAAACGATCATGATTAACTGGATTACAGCCAAGGAATACGAAGACATCACCTATAAAAAGTGCAATGGGGTAGCACGCATTGCGTTTAACCGACCGGACGTGAGGAATGCATTTCGGCCCAAAACCACTGCTGAATTGTACGACGCCTTCTACGATGCCCAGGAAGACACTTCCATTGGGGTCATTTTGCTTTCCGGCGAGGGACCTTCTTCCAAGGATGGAAAATGGGCCTTTTGCTCCGGAGGAGACCAGCGTGCGAGAGGGCATCAGGGTTATGTAGGAGAGGACGGCTACCATCGGTTGAATATCTTGGAAGTACAGCGCTTGATTCGTTTTATGCCCAAGGTGGTCATCGCCGTGGTGCCCGGATGGGCCGTAGGAGGAGGGCATAGCTTGCATGTAGTTTGTGACCTAACCTTGGCTAGTGCGGAGCATGCCATTTTCAAGCAAACCGACGCAGATGTCACCAGCTTTGACGGGGGCTATGGTTCTGCTTATTTAGCCAAGATGGTTGGCCAGAAAAAGGCCCGTGAAATCTTCTTCCTAGGAAGAAATTATTCCGCTCAGGAAGCGATGGATATGGGCATGGTCAATGCTGTTATTCCACATGCTCAATTGGAAGATACTGCCTACGATTGGGCACAGGAAATCCTTGCCAAATCACCCACCTCCATCAAGATGCTCAAGTTTGCAATGAACCTGACGGATGATGGAATGGTTGGCCAACAGGTCTTTGCAGGAGAGGCTACCCGCTTGGCATACATGACCGAAGAAGCCCAAGAAGGGCGTAATGCATTTCTTGAAAAGAGAAAGCCTAATTTTAAGAAAATCAAATGGATACCTTGATTTAGATAAAGTAAAAAATAAGCCTGATTTTTTCAAATCAGGCTTATTTTTTTGATTGTAATTTGCTTTAAAACTCTGCTGAAATCCCTCCTGTCGTTCTGCAAAAATCCCCCCAACCCCCTTGTCAAGGGGGAGTTGCATCTTTTGCTACCCTTACTAATTAATTAAGGATTAGGATTTTTTTCAACCAAAAATACTTGATTTTAGAATACATAGTTGGAGCCCAGTTGGTGCGACTCCCCCTTCTTAAGGGGGCTAGGGGGATTTGTTATTTTGTGCAATTTCCCATTTTTGTACACCTCACATACCCGCTCTCATTACCCAAAATTCTTTCTCAAAATATACTCCACGCATCGAGCGGCAAGTCGCGCTGTAGCTAAGTCCTGATCGTAGGTAGGGTTGAGTTCGACTACGTCCAAGCTGATTAATTTTTTGCTTTTAGCTACCAAGTCAAAAACTTTAAATGCCACCTCAGGATCAAAACCCATCGGAGAAGGAGCCGATACTCCTGGCGCAAAGGCAGAAGAAAATCCATCCATATCTACACTCAAGTAAATCGCATCTACTCGATCCAAAAACCAGTGAATTTGTTCCTCGATGTATTCCCAATGCTGCAATCGAAAATCTTCCATGACCAAATACTTGGCCTGGACTTGATCTGCAGTTTGAAAAAGGGATTTGGGATTAACAGCTCGCTGGATTCCCAGTGCGAGGTAATGAAATTGGTCGGGGTAGTTGCTGGCCAACTGGTAGAAAGGAGAACCTGAATGCCCTTTTCCATCCACCAAAGGGCGCAAGTCAAAGTGTGCATCCAGGTTGATGATGCCCAACTTTTTCCCCTGCTCCTGCGAATACTTTAAAACTGCTGACCCATGTGCGAAAGCCAAGTCGTGTCCTCCACCTAGCCAAACTGGGAAATGAGCGCTTCGTAAGAGCCCGTAAGTAAGTTCAGTAATTACCTGATGGGATTCTTCCAAATCCCCATCCCAGGTAAAAACATCACCATAATCGAAAAGAGGAAGATTGACCGGAAGATGATGTGCGAGGGAACCCAGGCACTTGCGGATAGAATTTGGGCCCTCTAGGGTACCCAATCGGCCTTGGTTTCTTTTGACTCCTTCTTCGCCAGCATAACCCAAGATGCCCACCTTTTGAGCTGAACTTTGGTCAAAAGCCAAGTTGGCAAGGGTACGGACCGCCTGGTGCCAATACTCCACTTGATTGGATTGTCTTCCCGTCCATTGGGAGGGTGTTGGATTCTGGTGCAGATTCATCGGAGAAATAGGTTTGGATTTAATTTACAAATCTACAAAAATTGTAGACTTTTCCTATTTTGGTAAAAGGAGGCCTTTATTGGATTATTTAGGGGATAAGCTGATCAATAACTCGATCTTCCACGAGTTGTGGGATAGTGACTAGCAATTGAGGGCTGCGGTCCATTTCACGCTGTATGGCTTCGATGGAACCGCTATTCCGCGCCCAGGCCCGTCTGGCGATGCCATTGTTTACGTCAAAGAAGAGCATGGATTGGAGTCGCTGTGCTGCGGCCTCGCTGCCATCGAGTACAAGACCGAATCCCCCGTTGATGACCTCGCCCCAGCCTACACCACCGCCATTGTGAATGGACACCCAGGTGGCACCTCGGAAACTGTCACCAATCACGTTGTGAATGGCCATATCTGCGGTGAATCGGCTACCATCGTAGATGTTGCTTGTTTCCCGGTAGGGGGAATCCGTTCCACTTACGTCGTGGTGATCCCGACCCAATACCACTGGAGCAGAAATCCTTCCCGCAGCAATGGCCTCATTGAAGGCTGCGGCAATTTTGGCTCTACCTTCCGCATCTGCATAGAGGATACGGGCTTGGGAACCCACCACCAGGCGATTCTTTTCGGCTTCCTCAATCCAGGTAATGTTGTCCTGAAGTTGCTGTGCGATGCTTGCAGGCGCTGTGTGAAGTAGCCCTTTCAATACTTCGGCAGCGATCAAGTCGGTGGTTCGGAGGTCTTGTGCAGATCCGGAGGTGCAGACCCAGCGAAACGGCCCAAATCCATAGTCAAAGCACATTGGACCTAAAATATCCTGCACGTAACTCGGATAACGAAAATCAATTCCATTGCTTGACATCACTTCTGCGCCAGCACGGGAGGCTTCCAGTAAAAAGGCATTCCCATAATCGAAAAAATAAGTACCTCTTTCCACATGGCGGTTGATAGCTGTAGCTTGCCGTCGCAAAGATTCCTGAACCTTTTGTTTGAAGGCCTCAGGATCTTCCACCATCAGCTGGTTGGATTCTTCGAAAGATAGACCCACTGGATAGTATCCACCAGCCCAAGGGTTGTGGAGGGAGGTTTGGTCCGAACCGAGTTCCACTAGGATACCTTCCTGATCCAATCGCTCCCAAACATCCACCACATTGCCCAGGTAAGCGATGGAGACAACCTCTTGCGCGGATTTGGCCTTTTTTACGCGCGCTACGAGGAGATCTAGGTCTTCTATGAGTTCGTCTACCCATCCTTGATCATGGCGCTTGAGAGCCGCTGCAGGGTTGATTTCAGCGCAAATGGTAACGCAGCCTGCGATCTTCCCCGCCTTGGGTTGCGCTCCGGACATGCCTCCTAGGCCTGCAGTGAGGAAAAGTTTGCCCTTGGGAGCGATTTCCGTTCCTAACTTTTTTCGAAAGGCATTCATCACGGTGATCGTAGTCCCGTGAACGATCCCCTGAGGGCCGATGTACATGAAAGAACCAGCAGTCATTTGTCCGTATTGGGTGACACCCAGCGCATTGAAGCGTTCCCAGTCCTCCGGTTTGGAGTAGTTGGGGATCATCATCCCGTTGGTCACCACCACGCGTGGGGCATCCTTGGAAGAGGGGAAAAGCCCCAGAGGATGCCCTGAGTAGAGGTGAAGCGTCTGCTCCTCGGTCATTTCGGACAGGTACTTCATGGTAAGTAGGTACTGGGCCCAGTTTTGAAAAACTGCTCCATTGCCCCCGTAGGTAATCAATTCTTCTGGATGCTGGGCTACGGCAGGATCCAAGTTGTTTTGAAGCATGAGTTGGATGGCTGCTGCCTGTGCGCATTTTGCAGGGTATTCGGCTATGGGTCTAGCCTTGAGCGGATAGTCAGGCATAAAGCGGTACATGTAAATCCGCCCGTAAGTTTTCAGTTCCTCCCAAAATTCTGGAGCCAGCGTTTCGTGCCATTCCCTTGGGAAATAGCGTAAGGCGTTCCGTAAAGCCAACTTTTTCTCATCGATCGATAACAGGTCTTTGCGCTTGGGCGCATGGGATATCCCTGCAGTCCGCTCCTTCTTTGGTGGCAGCTGGCTGGGGATTCCTTGTTGGATAAGGGTTTGGAATTTCATTTTTTAAGTATCAAGTGTTAAGAAGCAAGAGAAAAGATTCGAGAGGCAAGAAACAAGATGCAAGAGCCAAGAAGTAAGAAACGAGAAACAAGATTTTGGTTGGATTACCATGGAGTCTAATCTCCTGTTTCTAATCTCTTGCCTCTACTTTTCCCCGCTTCTTTATTCTTCAATCGGCGTTCGATATTCGAAATTAGAAGAGAGTATCAAGTCGCTAGTATAAAGTATTAAGAACAGGGATTTTGTTTAGTTCACAATGGAGTCTAATTTCTTGTCTCTTGTTTCTTGGTTCTACATTTTCCCCCTCTCTTCCATACCCCCTCCGGTTTCATTTTTCCTTGCTGATACAGGATTTCCTGGTAATTGGACGTAGGAAAGAGGATAAAATCCGCCAATTGACCTTGGGTCAATTTTCCTCGATCGCTCAAACCTAGGGCTGCTGCCGCGCGGAAAGTAATGCCAGCAAGGACCTCTGCCGTAGTCAATTTTTCAAAGGTGGCCAGGATAGATGCCTGCGCCAATAGGTCTCCCATGGGAGCAGATCCTGGATTCCAGTCCGAGGCAATGGCCACACTGGCTCCCTGATCCAAGAGTTTGCGGGCTGGCGTAAAGGCCATCCCCAAGCCAATGGATGCGCCTGGCAAAGCTACGGCAACGGTATTGGACGAAGCGAGAAGCTGAATCTCCCCTTCGCCAGAAGCTTCCAAGTGATCTGCAGATCGGGCCCCAAGCCTCACTGCCAGGTCTGATCCCCCGCAGCTGAATTGGTC
>JBANGF010000097.1:0-2908 GCA_037975655.1 Bacteroidota bacterium
CCCAAGGCACAGGGACAAGCAATGACCAATACCGATACCGCAGAAAGTAATCCGAACGAGAGTGCATTTTCTCCTCCAAAAATCATCCAAGAGCTAAAAGTAAGGATGGAAAGACCCAAGACTACAGGAACAAAAATTCCAGATACTTTATCCACGAGCCGCTGCACAGGAGCTTTGCTGCTTTGGGCTTCCTGTACCCGTTGAATAATTTGAGCAAGTAGGGTGGTGCTGCCTATTTTTTCAGCGGTAATTTCCAGGATCCCGTTCTGGTTGAGGGTACCTGCAAAGACAACATCCCCGGGTCCTTTGGTCACCGGAAGGTATTCCCCACTGAGCATGCTCTCATCCAAGTAACTTTGGCCTAGCAGCACCTGCCCGTCCACTGGGATTTTTTCTCCAGGCTTCACCAAAATTCGATCTCCCAAGGCCACTTCCTCTAGCCCAATTTCCTGCGGGATTCCAGCCACCAATCGGGTCAGGGTTTTGGGTTGCAAGCCGATGAGTTTCTTTAATGCCATTCCCGTCTTGGTTTTGGCGCGTTCTTCCAGCATTTTTCCCAAGGATACAAAGACCAGGATCACAGCTGCACTCTCAAAGTACACGGGCGCGTGCACACCCGTAGCATGCCAGAAATCTGGAAAAAAGGTAGAAAAGGCAGAAAATAAGAAGGCGATGAAGGTACTTAAGGCTACTAGGGTATCCATATTGGCTTGCCCATGTCGTGCAAGGGCAATGGCACGGGTAAAGAAATGCCGCCCAAAGTAGAAGAGCACAGGGATACTAAGTCCCAAACTAATCCATCTGCCAGGCTCCCAATCCATAAAAAACATGCCTAGGATTACTATGGGTAAGGAAATGATCCCAGCTCCAAAGGTTTGCTGCTTGAGTTGCTGGTAGTTTTTTGTTTGAGCTTCTGCTACAGATTCATGAACCTCCTGGTTGCTGATGATCAGTCCGTATCCTACTTCTTGCAAGGCATGATCGATTTCTCTTTCAGTAATTCGCTCGTCCCAGGTTACTGATACCGTGGAGTTGGCGTAATTCACATTTGCCGAATAAATGCCATCCGTGTGCATCAGAATTGTTTCCACGCTGGATGCACAGGCAGCACAAGTCATGCCCGTGACAGGAAAAGTTTGTTTGCTGATTTTGGGTTGAGCGGAATTCATGGCATGGGGTACGCTTGAAAAATGCTCATAGGGAGACTAAAGTTCCAAAATGGGTAAAAAAGTAAGTAGGCCCCTTTGTTTTAGGGGCCTCTTACATTTCAAGGATAAGCTGTATGTCTTTGGAAGATCCAAATAGCACGAGAATGTCTCCCGCCTCAATTTTGGTATCTCCATTGACCACACCCACTACTTTTTTGATGATGGATTTTTTACCGAGCATGTTGGTGCGCTCCATTTCATGGATGATGGTGATCACGGTGACCTTGTATTCCTTTCTGAGGTTGGTTTCTTCCAAGGTCATGCCTACGTAACGCTCTGGCGTTTTGACTTCGATGACGTTGTAGTCATCGGAAAGATCCAGGGAATCCAGCACGTTTTTCATTTGAAGGCGCTTGGCCATTCGCTCGGCCGAGTCTTCTTCTGGATGAATGATTTCGGATACCCCTATGGCTTTGATCACCGTCTCGTGGACAGGATTGATGGCTCGGCTGATTAATCGAGTCACATTCAGTTGTTTGAATATAGCAGTCACCATAATAGATGCTCCCACATTTTCTCCGATGGTGATGATAACAGCGTCTGCATCCTTGTAGGGCAGTGTTTTGATGGTTTCTGCATCTGTAGCATCCATTAAGATGGCATGAGTGATTTTGTCTTTGACTTGCTCAATTTTGATTTCGCTGGAATCTACCCCAACTACTTCGTGACCCAATTCGGTCAATCTAGCGGCGAGAAAGCCTCCAAAGCTTCCCATACCTACGATGATGTATTTCATAGTATCACTGTGTTAAGAGATGAATACCCCTTCCTGTGGATATTTGTAGCGCAGGGAGCGGGTTTTTTTGATAAAAGCAACCAATACAGTCAGGGTACCCACCCTTCCCAAAAACATAATTAGCGAGATCACCAGTTTGGATCCTGTGGTGAGTTTGGCCGTGATACCCAAACTCAATCCCACCGTGGAAAATGCCGAAAATACTTCAAAAGCGACCTCCAAAATGGGTAATTCTGGATTGAAAAATAGAACCATGAATACACCCAAACCAATCACAATAAAGGAAAGGAGCATGACTGCAAAGGCCTTACGCACTGTTTCTGGGTCTATTTGACGATTGAATACTTCCACGCGATCCTTTCCTTTAGCGATGCTGATCGCATTTAATACTGCAACGGCAAAGGTGGTGGTTTTAAGTCCACCTCCGGTAGAACCAGGAGAGGCACCGATCCACATCAAAATCAAGTATATCAAGACGGTCGGAACCGCAAGCTGGGTCATGTCTACCGTATTGAAGCCCGCAGTTCTTGGGGTTACTGATCCAAAGAAGGCAGTGACTATTTTTCCATAACCCTCCAGTCCTGCTAAGGTATGTTGCGCCTCAAATACCCAATAGGTCGCAAATCCGACTACTATCAGGATGAGTGTGGAGACCGTGGTCAAACTGGTGTTGATGTTAAAGATTCGCGGTGTATGGTGGTACATGGAATCTTTTTTCATCCAGATGTTGAACCAGTTATTGCATACTCTCTTCAAAACCTGTGCATAGGATACGATCACAGGAAAGCCGATACCTCCTACAATAATGGAAATGGCTAATAAAAGATGTACATGGTATTCGGTACGAAATCCTATCTCATAAAGTCCATTAGTCAGTGTGGAGAATCCCGCATTGCAGAAAGCCGAAATGGAGTGAAAAACCGAGAAAAATAGGCGATCAGAAATCGAAGTAAATAAGTTACCA
>JBANGF010000101.1:0-3237 GCA_037975655.1 Bacteroidota bacterium
CGCCATCTTGCAGGTTTCGGATGTACACTGAAGCATAGGGCAAGGGTTGCCCATCTTGGGTAGTCACAGTCCCTTTGATTCCTTGACCCTGCACTAAGTGGAAGGAGCTTAATAAAAATAGAAGTAGGTAGACGAAGGAATTGGTATGCATAAACTAGTTTGTCCCTGAAAGGTACAGATGCACAACTGAACGAGAAGGATGCATAAGAAGTTTTAACAAAAGTAAAATCTGCTAAAGTTAGAAATCACTGAAAATTCATTTATTGAAACCTCTTGATCTGGTATTTTTAAACAAGTTTGCTTCAGTTTTTACCAAATATTCTCTTGCTGTAAAAATTTTCAATTAGTTAATAAAATTTATTTTTTTTAGGAAAATATAAACTGAAAACGATTTCCATTAATTTTTTTTTATAATTAAGTACTAAATTTTACATTTATGTTAAAATTAGGTTAATTATGTTAATATGCGGTTTTCAGCCTTTGTGAGGTGGAATTTGTTAAATATTGCAAAATCCAATTTTAACATAGACTTTAGGGCCGAAATTAAGTACTCATACCAATTTCGCTCTATTAAAAAACATAAAACCCTATGAGAAATTATTTACCAAAACTAAAGTCATTGATGCTTGCGATGGCGCTCTTTATGGGAGCGATTATCGGCGTGAATGCCCAAAGTCGTACCATCACAGGAACTGTCTTGGACGCGACTCTTGGCGACCCTGTTCCGGGTGCAACTGTACTTGTTAAAGGTACTACCCGAGGTGCAGCCACTGATTTGGACGGGAAGTTTACCCTCCAACTTCAAGCTGGAGATCAAGTACTCGTGGTTTCCTTCGTGGGCTACCTTACCCAGGAAGTAGAAATCGGAAACCAGTCCAACGTGACTATCAGCCTTCAGGAAGACATCAAAAGCCTTCAGGAAGCAGTAGTTATCGGTTACGGTTCCCAAGACAAAAAAGAACTAACCTCTGCAGTAGTTGGTGTAAGACCCGACAACTTCAACAGAGGTAACGTAACTAACCCAGCACAATTGCTTCAGGGTAAAGTTGCAGGTCTTTCCATCACTAGACCAGGTGGTAACCCAAACAACGGTTTCAACATCCGTTTGAGAGGTCTTTCTACCTTCGGTGCTAACTCTGCTCCACTTATTGTATTGGACGGTGTGATTGGGGCTTCCTTGGAAAACGTCGATCCGAACGATATCCAGTCTATTGACGTATTGAAGGACGGTTCTGCTGCTGCGATCTACGGTGCTAGAGGTTCTTCTGGTGTAATCTTGATCACGACTACCAAGCAAGGTAGCAAGCAAGGTACTACCAACGTGAACATCAACTCTTTCGCTACCTTGGATCAAGCTACAAACTTGATTCCAGTACTTTCTGCTGAAGAATTTGTTGCTAGAGGTGGAACAAACTTCGGTAGCAACACCGATTGGAGACAAGAATTGATCAGTGATGCGCTTTCTTACACTACTAACGCTAGTGTCTCTGGTAGCTTCGGCAACACTAGTTATTTGGCTGCTGTAAACTACCGTGACAACAACGGTATTGTGCAAGGTGTTGGTAACGATCGTTTAAACACTCGTTTGAACCTTTCTCAAGGTGCATTGAACAACAGATTGAGATTAAACCTCAACCTATCTTTCACTAACGTAAACTCTGAGTCTATCAATGACGCAGCTTTCCGTTATGCGACAATCTACAACCCAACTGCTCCTATCTTCGAAGACACTCCAACTGCTAATCAGCGTTTTGGAGGTTACTTCCAGAGAGATCTTTTTGATTTCTACAACCCAGTGGCTTTGGCTAGACAGCAAAAGTTTGTAGGTGAAACAAAAACTGCTTTGGTTTCTTACAGAGCGGAATTTGATATCCTTCCTAATTTAACCCTTTCTGCTCAGTATTCTCAGGATAGAAGAAATACCCTTTCTGGTGGTTTCTGGTCTATCCAAGATTATCAAGTAGGTTTCGGTTCTCAAGGTTCTGCTGAAAGAAATACTTTCGATAGAAGCCAGCGTATCTTCGAATCTACTTTGCGTTACGAGGAGAATTTGACTGATAAATTGAACATGACCCTATTGGGTGGTGTGGGTGTACAGTACACTACCAACCAAGGCTTCAACGCTCGCGTTCGTCAGTACTTGTTTGACCTAGGTTGGAACAACTTGGGTGCGGGTGCTATCCGTTTGGGTAACAACACCAATGTGTCGTCTTTTGCTAACGAAGACCAGTTGAACTCTGCTTTCGGTAGAGCTAACTTCAACTACGACAATACCTTCTTCTTCTCTGCTACGGTAAGAGCGGAAACTTACTCTGGATTTGGTGCTAACAACCAAACAGGTGTGTTCCCTGCAGTATCTGCTGGTGCTGATTTTACTCAACTATTTGATATGGGTATTTTCAGCCAGTTCAAGCCAAGAGTATCTTACGGTATCACCGGTAACCTTCCTCCATCCTCTACTTTGGCATTGGGTGTGTATGGCAACGGAAACCGTATCGACTTGGATGCTGATCCTTTGACCACAAATGACATCTTCGTAGGTATCAACCAGTTCTCTAACCCGAACAAAGACTTGAAGTGGGAAACCAAGCAAGAATTTAACGTAGGGGTTGACTTCGGTATCTGGGATGGCAAAGTGACTGGTAGCATTGACTACTACACTAGAAATATCTCTGACCTTTTGTTCAATGTGCCAGTTCCTACCGGTGCTCCAAACCCATTTGATCCAGGTCGTTTCAACACCGCTTCCTCTACTTGGGTAAACTTGGCAGACTTGAGAGCAGCAGGTTTTGAATTTGCAGCTTCTGTGAACCAAATCGGTAAAGGTGCTTTGAAGTGGACTCCTTCGTTCAACTTCACTATTTATGACAAGACTACTATTGAAAGCTTATCTGCTGGAGATCTAGGTTTTGAAGAATTGAGATTTGCTACTCCAGGTGCTCCTGGCCAGAACAACAACCCTATTGTTTACAACCGTGTTGGACAAACTCTAGGTGACTTCTATGGTCCAAGATTGACTGGTTTGTCTGAAAGAGGCGAATACATCCTTTCTACTACGGATCCTAACCAGTTTGAGAAACTAGGTAACGGTCTTCCTAAAGGTGAATTTGGTTTCGCTAACAGCTTTATCTATGGACAGTGGACCTTGAACATGTTCCTTAGAGGTGCATGGGGTCATGACTTGTATAATTCTTACAGAGGTTTCTATGAAAATGGAGACACTGCTTCCAACACTTG
>JBANGF010000111.1:0-2715 GCA_037975655.1 Bacteroidota bacterium
TGCAGGAGAAGAGTAGTCGATGCTGATTTTGGTGAAGCCAACCACCTGGCTTACGTGAGCTGCAGGGCTAGCTGCTGGCTGCTGAAGCTGTGCTTGGGCAGTGATTGATCCGACCACTAACAAGGTCAAGGTCAACAGAAAAGAAAGGGTATTTTTCATGGGTATGTAGAGATTTAAGTATGCGAAACTAACAAAAAAAAGTTCCGGGTTGTTTGGCCGCCAAATAAAAAGCCACTCAACTGATTTTTATCAGTATTTGGCAGTTGCTTATCTCTTACCTTGACCCAGCGTAGACGGGGATGAAGAAAATCATTCATTAAGGGTAGCGGATTCTAAAATCGCAGTATTGCTTGTTCAACTTTCCTTTTTGATCCACTTGTGGACGAATTTTTTACACCAATCAAACGAAATCTGTATGAAAAAACTAGAAAACACCTGTGCTCTTGTTACTGGAGCTGCTTCAGGAATTGGGAAAGCCATTGCCCTGCTCTTTGCCCAGGAAGGTGCCAAGGTAGTGGTGGCCGACCGAGATGCGGCCGCAGCTGAGACGGTAGCCCATCAGATTCGCCAGCAGGGAGGACATGCTTTGGGCTTGGTATGCGACGTTTCTGATCAGCAGCAAGTGGAGCGCCTTTTAGAGGCTACGCTGCAGGAATACGGAAGCCTGGATGTGCTGGTCAACAACGCGGGAATCATGGACAACTTTATGCCCTTGGACAAGGTGACTGACGTGCTTTGGGAAAAAATCATCTCGGTGAATGTCAACGGCCCTTTTTATGCCTGCAGGCTAGCCATTGTGCAGATGCTGAAGCAAGGAAAAGGCAGCATCATCAACATTGCCTCTGTGGGAGGCGTGGCGGGTGCACGTGCTGGGCTAGCCTACACCACCTCCAAACATGCCCTGGTAGGGATGAGCAAAAACATCGGCTTCATGTACGCCCAAAAGGGCATTCGGTGCAATGCAATTGCTCCAGGTGGAGTGACAACTCACATTATGGACGATGCCGAGCCAGATCAGGAGGGAGCATCTCTTTGCAGCAGTGGCGCAGGATCCATGCCTCGAATGGGCGAAGCAAATGAAATTGCCAAAGTAGCCCTATTTCTTGCCTGTGACGATTCCTCCTTCGTCAATGGGGAAACGCTCGTTGCAGACGGAGGATGGTTGGCGTACTAAGTGGACACTGACCTAGGAGAATCAGTATTCCGAATCAAAAATGGAGGAGATAAACCAGGAAATAAGAAATAAGTAAAATTCCCTTTCTATCTTAGAAGGGACAAGCATTCCTTAATTCCGGTAACTTCATCTTAGCCTATGTCCTATTTTTCCCTCCGCGCACTGACCAAATCCTACGATTCACATGCTGCCCTGCAAGAATTTAGCCTGGAATTGTCCAAGGGAGAGTTTGTCTCCATCATTGGAGAAAGTGGCTCCGGCAAAAGCACGCTACTTCGCATCGCCGCAGGGCTATTGACTCAGAGCTCTGGTGAGGTGTTGCTGAACGGAAAAAAAATTGAAAATCCTGCTGAAAAATTGGTACCTGGGTACGACGAGATCAAACTCATCCATCAAGATTACCAACTCTTTCCCAATACCACGGTTGAAGAAAATATCACGCGACCCTTGTTGAATTATGAAGAAAAGTACCGGAAACAACGCGTAGCACACTTGCTGGATCGGCTTGGTTTGACCTCCTTTAAGGATCGGTTTCCACGGCAGCTCAGCGGGGGTCAGCAGCAGAAGGTGGCTATCGCACAGGCGCTGGCAGTAGAACCTGAGGTATTGCTCTTGGACGAGCCTTTCAGCCATCTGGACGCCATCCAGAAGCGAAAATTGATCTACGAATTGAAGGAGTTGCTTCAGGAGATGCAGACTACCGTGATTTTTGTAACCCATGACTTGGACGATGCGCTGTGGCTTACCGATTCCTTGGTGGTCCTTCAAAAAGGGAAAGTCACTCAAAAAGGGAATTCCAAGGCACTATGTGAGCAACCCAAATCGAAGTATGTGGCGCGACTTTTTTCATCCATCAATGCCCTTCCAGATCGAGAACAGGCCTATATCCGACCTGCGGACATTCGCATTCGCACCCGAGGGGGATTCATAGGGCATGTGGTCGAACAACGATTTTTAGTGCATTACAATAGCCTTCTGATTCGCTTAAAGGAAAGCGGTCAGCTATGGGAGGTGGATGACCCAGCAAGAAAATACCAGGTCGGCGACCGAGTCTACCTGCACATTCAAGAAGAAAAAGTATTGATACTGAAGTCTTAAAGTACAAAAAAATCCCGCCATCAGATTCGATTGGCGGGATTTTTTTGCTTTAGACTACTATTTAGGCTTCAGCATCTGTGGCTCCTTCCACATGCCCTTGCTTCAGCTCCTTTTTGGTGGCCTTGCGAACCTCGATCACCTTACCCTCAAAATGAAGGTCGAAGCCTACCAAGGGATGGTTGAAATCCAGTAACACTTCCTCCCCTAAATTTTTCAAAACCTTCGCTTGCATGGGGTACCCATTTTCGTCTACTAGCGGAAGAAAGTTGCCTTCCTCCAGCATGGATGGGCTAAACCCGCGTTCCTTGGAAAACTGATCTACAGGAAGTGTTACCAACAACTCCTCGTCTGCTTCCCCGTAGGCTTCTGCCGTAGTCAAGGTGAAGGAAAACTCCTCCTTCAATTTCTTGCCTTGGAGCAGCTCCTCAAATTTTTCGGGAAGG
>JBANGF010000116.1:0-5752 GCA_037975655.1 Bacteroidota bacterium
ATCCGCATAGACATGAATGCCTTGGTTCAGTGCCTTTAGGATGTAGTCGATCTTTTGATCGTTTTTCCCTGCCACCATCATTACATTTCCCGGCAGCTCCTGTAGCATCTTTTGAAGGTAATCCTCACCACTATAAACCTTTGGTATCCAGGAAGTGGGTAATTCTGCTCGGGTATTGTATCCCTTGATTCGACCTAGGTGGTCCTGAAGTTCTGGACCTTCCGGTGCATACACATACAGGGTTGGATCTACACCAGGGTACATGGTCTTGTGAACCAAACCCGCATGAAAATGGCCTGGATCTAAGGTCATAAACTTAAAAAGGGGTTCATTCCCAGCATTAATTCCCTTGTTTTGGGTGTAAGCAGTAGGGATTCCCATCATTGAAAGTAGGGTTAAAAGAAGCAGCCTGCGCATCGGGACAAGTTTGGTTTGGAAAGAATTACTTGTTTTTTTGATACACCAAATCGGTACCCCAAGGCTTGCGCTGAGCACGACTCAAGTAGGTATTAGCCTCTGGATCATTGACAAATTCTTCGGTGGCGGAATTCCACTCCAACTTTCGTCCCAACTTCATGGCAATGTGGCTAATCAAACACACCGAACAGGATCTGTGACCAATTTCTACTGGGGAAAGCAATTCAACATTTCCTTGGATGGCTTCTAGCCAATTGCCATGGTGAGAGGAACTTCGAGTAAACTTGATTTCGTTTTCTCCCAGAACCGATTTCAGAATTTTGGGGTCCGATGCATCCAAGGCTTTGGCATTGTTGCCCTGAGTGACAGGATCTGATGCTGAAGCCGTGTAACTTCCGCGGGAAACCCATATCCATCCTTCCGTGCCCTCGTAGCGAATGCCATTGGGATAGGTGCCGGAAGTCAGCATGACGATGCCGTTGTCATAGGTAGCCTTGACCAAAAAGTCCCCATGAACATTCCAAAAACCAGATCGTGGAAATTCTGCCACCGCTTCAATGTATTGGGGACCAAAAAACTCGGTATTCATTCCCCAAGCCGCAGAATCAAAATGATGTTGACCCCATCCCGTAATCATTCCAGCCCCGTAATTTTCGTGTCTCAACCAGCCTGGTCGGCTGTAATCGTGCTGAGGATGGACCCCAATTTCAGTGTAGGGAACCTCTGGAGTAGACCCTAGCCACATGTCAAAGTTCAAGGTGGAAGGAATGGCCATTGGGGTGGCATCGGGACCGGAAGGATCGCCTGGAAGTCCAATGCGTACCGTGTGCAACTTGCCAATTCTACCATTTCGGACCAGTTCAGCCGCCAACCTAAATTGCTCACTCGACCGTTGCTGTGTTCCCAATTGCAACTTTATCCCAGTTTTTTCCACAATTTCGACCAGTTGCCGACCTTCTGTTATAGTCAAAGAGGTTGGCTTTTGAAGGTACACGTGCTTTCCGGCAAGTGCAGCCTCCATAGCCGGTTGAGAATGCCAGTGGTCCGGAGTGGAGATGATGACCGCATCGATGTCTTTGTTGAGCAGGAGTTCCCGGTAATCCGTATAGGTTTTGACATCCAAGTAAGGTGTCCCCATTTTTTGGGTGTAATACTCTTCCACAAGCTTTTTACCGTCCACCATGCGCTTGCTATCCAAGTCAGCCACTGCCACTACTCGAGCCTTATCGTGCTTCCAGATTCCTGGCAAATCGTGCTCTCTTGCTATCCGTCCACAGCCAATTTGTGCGATGTGGATGTTGTTGCTTGGCGCGTTTTTTCCAAAAACGGAAGCAGGCACCAAGGTAGGAATCCCAAATGCTGCTGTAGCCAAGGCTGTTTTTTTCATAAAATCTCTTCTTTGCATAGTGATAGGGTTATTTTACAAAGGATTTCCAATAGTTTTCTGCCTCCTGAACACTCAACTCCCCATCAAATACCAGCATCCGGTAACTCAGGATGTATCGCTGACCAGGTTGTATTTCCCAAGAGTTGTAGCGTATTGGGCAAAATTCAATAAATACATTCCCTTTCCCCTCGTACTGCCCCAAAGGCCATACGCGTAGTGGTTCAGGATGGGATTGATTGTTGGTATGACTCATAAATAAAATCCCGCTTTTACCAGAGGCATGGTCCGATTGTCCTGTGACCAAAATCCATCGAGCCGAACTTCCATCCGCTGAAGCTCGGTTTTTCCCTTCTGAGGTCAAGATACTGCTGTTGGCATCTCCCCAAACCTCCGTGGCTCGAAATCCAATGCCCCCACCGTAGCGGTAATCATCCAGGAGAATACCACCTGGTAATTGGGTACGTAAGGTACTCGTGTACTCCACCAAATAGCGGCCCTTGTCGGCAGGCTTTACCTTGATTCTAAGGTCCTCCTCCATGGCGATTTGATTCTCTTTGGATGCTTTAAGGTTAATATGGTTTTGCCTTACTGTCAATTCTGCTACACCACCTGCTTGTTTTTTGGATAAAATACGGGAAAAATCTACCCTCCCTTTTTCATCCCCAAGATTCCAAAAATCTACTTCTTTACCACCAATGGTAGCCCTTGCCCAAGGCCCCCAGATCCCATAATGATGGTAGTGATCTTCTGGCTGTATTCTGCTTAGTATTTGCCCACTAGGGGATTGAATCGGATGTATGAATCCAGACTTGCTGTAGGCTTCCTTAACTCCCGGGGGAACTGCTGCTTTGGCAGTTTGGTAACGCAGCACTTGCTTGCCATCTAGGAGAAATTCTACCCCAGTGGAGGTTTCTCTCAGGCTTACCTGCTGCGCAACACCTTCTTCAAAAACGAATAAGGGAAATAAAAAAAGAAGGAGAATTCTTTTGAAACACATAAGAAATTCTGGTTAATTGGGCTTAAGCAAACAATATAGGCTATATTGGAATTACTTGCCAACCCACAGTTCTAAAACTATGCGAAAACACCTCATTCTTGGTCTTTGCTTTCTTTTTTTATCCCAATTGACTCTTAGTCAGGATCTGGAAACTATACCCTTAAATGATGCCTGGAAACAGAAAATTCAAGACCTAGCTCCCAAGCAAACTCGCTTTCCCAGTGCTTCCCCAAAAAAAATCCTACTTTTTTCACTACATACTGGATTTGAACATTGGGTCATTCCGCATACAGCAGAAGTCATTAAAATCTTGGGTTCCAACACCAAACAGGTTGAAATCATTGCCAGCAAGGACATCCACGAGTTTGAAAAAGCGAGTTTGGCAGAATACGATGCAATAGTGCTCAATAACACCTGTTCCAAACC
This sequence comes from Bacteroidota bacterium, assembly GCA_037975655.1. GTDB lineage: Bacteria > Bacteroidota > Bacteroidia > Cytophagales > Cyclobacteriaceae > Algoriphagus. The sequence continues at coordinate 3,228 of JBANGF010000116.1, forward strand.
AGACCACCGGCATCTATTTTGGGATCAACTCCGTGCAGAATCAACTGCTGATTCCGCGCTTTTGGTGGCTAAGGCACAAGAGTTTGAAAGGAACGTCATTGAATTTGTGAAAAAGGGAGGAGGTCTTCTACTGCTACATGGTGGAATTACCACCTTAAATAATTCTGAAAAATTCAGCGAATTGGTAGGTGCTAGTTTTGACTACCATCCACCTCAACAAGAGATTCAAGTAAAACTTGCAGATCCGAGCCATCCCTTGGTTGCTGCATTTCCAAAAGAAGGATTCTCCCATGTTGACGAACCCTATTTTTATAAAAACGCTTATTCAGATTTAAATTTTACTCCCCTTCTCTATTTTGATAACGCGGAGATTCAAAACCAAAGAGCTAATCAGAAACTTTTAAGTGGAAAAACGTATGCCGCTTGGATTCGACCAGAGGGAAAGGGAAAAGTCATGTATATCGCCCCTTCTCATAATGCGCAAAGTTTTGAAAACCCAGCCTTTCTTCAATTTATGTTGGATGGCTTACAATACATTGTCGGGGACGTCGCCTGTGATGAAACTCCAATTAATAAGAAATGAAGGTTGAACTGATCCCTCAGCAAATTTTTGCCAAAGGGTAAATTTTCGCCAACTTTAGCCATGGAAAATGACAGCCTAGAATCCCTACAAACTTTCTTAGAAGACTCAATCTTTCTTCTTCCAGAAGATCAAGAAAAAATAAAGCAATCGCTTTTTGGGACTTCAGAAATTCATGTTGATAAAGGAACCTTAGAAGTAGAAAAATCTGTCGATTTGAGCGCTAAAACCCCAGAAAAATCAAATTTACCTGAGGAAGTTCAGTCCGTTCCAGTATTAGACCCCATTCAGGTAAGAGGGAATTTCACAAAAGGTATTCTCGTAATTCACGAAGAATCCAACCTCAATTCGGAAGTCATGGACATGCTGGTTAAAATGCTGAATGCCTGTGGCCATTCCATGACGGAAGTAGGCTTGCTAGCTGCCGAAAGCCTGGAAAACCGCAGCATGGAAGAATTTCAAGCCCTGAATGCCCATGTCGTACTCAAGTTTGGGCGAGTCCAACATCCCATCAACCAACTCCCAATCCACCCTTATGAAATCCATACAGAAGGGGAAACGGAATACTTATTTGCGGACGCTTTGATAAGTATTTCCGAGGATAAAACCTTAAAAAGACAATTATGGGGAGCACTTCAACTCCTTTTCAACCTTTGTACCGGATCAAAATGAACGAAACACAAGTAAGGTGGGCCAAACGTTTCAAATGGATTAGTTTGGCTGAAGGCCTCTCATTTTTAATACTACTCGGGGTCGCCATGCCCTTAAAGTATGGATTCGACATGCCAGTTGCGGTCAAATACACAGGCTGGGTTCATGGAGTATTATTTGTGCTTTACATCTATGCAGTTTACCCTACTGCAAAGAGTTTGAAATGGAGTTTTAGTAGAACTTTTTTTGCATTGGTAGCCTCCCTTCTTCCCTTTGGTCCGTTTATTTTTGACCGAAACCTAAATAAGAGCCAACAAACTAAATTTTAGATTGGAAAACCCCATTTACAGATTTTATAAAAACTTCCAATCTGTCAAAAGCACCAAGTCATGAAAGAAAAACGTAGTGAATTTGCCAACTTTCAATGGGTCGATTTGGAAAACCCTAAATTGACTGAGCTCAAAGAAATTATAAAACCTTATGGGCTAAATCCGCACCTTTTGGAGGACTTATTGCAAGTTGGGCACCTACCCAAACTTGAAAAAGTGGGTGAATTCAACTTTATGATTTTACGAGCTTACAGTGCAAAAACAAATGAGAAACTTACTACCATCCCTGAGTTAAGCAATAAGATTGGTTTCTTCTTTACCAATGAAGTTTTACTAACCGTACATCAGAAGCCATTTCTCTTTTTGGATGAGGTAACAGGTCATTTTGAAGATCCAGAAGCCTTGATATTAAAAATCATGGAGAAAATGCTCTCCACCTACCAAGCACCTGCGGATTGGTTGTCAGAGGAAATGGATCGTTTTGAAAGTGATGTTTTCTTAGGTAAAAAAAACCGGTTCTCTGTGGAGTCTCTTTATTTCGCCAAAGCCAAGGCACGCTCTTGCAAAAAGGTCTTACATTTGACCCAAACTGTCCTTCTCCATCTGGATGTGCAAATCACCAATGAAGGAAAACTTCAAGATTTAAAAGAAACTGTAGCGAGTCTTATACTTCAATTTGAAGATTTTCTAGATGAAGCCAACTCACTGTTAAACATTTACTTATCTAGTACTTCCCAAAAAACAAATGAAGTCATGAAGTTGCTTACCATTTTCTCGGCCTTCTTTCTTCCCCTCACTTTTATAGTGGGAGTATATGGGATGAATTTCAAATTTATGCCAGAGCTGAACTGGGAATATGGATATTACTTCACCTGGGCAGCCATGTTTGGGATTTCCTTAGCCATCTTTATCTGGTTTAAGCGACGAAAAATCATTTGATATCCATAAAAAAACCTCCCTTCGGA
>JBANGF010000154.1:0-3613 GCA_037975655.1 Bacteroidota bacterium
ACCAAGCTGGATTTGATTATGGATTACGTTGTTTGACTGCCATGAGAGATGCGGGAGTGAAGGCTGAACTCTATCCAGAGGTAACCAAACTCAAAAAGCAATTGGAATATGCTTCTAAAAAAGAATTGCCTTTCGTAGGAATTTGCGGAGATGAGGAAATCACATCGGGTACGCTTATGCTAAAGAACTTGGCGACTGGCGAGCAAGAGGCCCTGAGTTTGACCGATGCCATCGCCAAGTTGAAGTGCACCCAATGAGACCCATGACAAACAAGAAAGGCATCCGAGTGTTAAACAAAATATAACTAAAGCAAAATATGTTTGATATAATGGGCATGATGGGCAAGGTAAAAGAGGCCCAAGCCAAAATAAAAGAAGCCCAGGCCAAATTAGTGCACTTGAGAGCAGAGGGGGAGTCTGGGGCAGGATTGGTGAAGGTGGTGGTGAGTGGAGAGCGAAAGGTGCTGACCATGGAATTGGATGAGTCTTTGCTCACTCCTCAAGACCGCGAGATGCTCAGTGATTTGATTGTCGCGGCTACCAACAAGGCCATGGAATCCATTGATGAGAAAATCAAACAAGAAATGAAGGCCGCAACCGAAGGGATGATTCCTTCTATTCCTGGAATGGACTTAGGCAATTTGTTTGGATGAAATCCTGTGCGATCGTTCTACTCAATTACAACGGGGAAGCAGTTTTACCTACTTTTTTACCTTCCGTAGTAAGCCATAGTTCTCATGACCTATGGATGATAGACAACGCCAGTACTGATAAATCACTGGAGTATGTACGCCGGGAGTTTCCCCAGGTCAACCTGATTCCACTAGAAAGTAACCATGGATTTACGGGGGGGTACAATTTTGGGTTGGACCAACTTCGAGGGCAGTACGACTATTTTATTTTAATCAATACAGATTTGGAGGTTACCCCTGGATGGGATCAAGTTTTGCTGAATTTTTTGCAGGATCGGGAAGGATATGCGGCTGTGCAGCCGAAAATTTTGTCCTGGAAGGAAAAATCCTACTTTGATTATGCAGGTGCAGGGGGTGGATTTTTGGATGCGTTAGGCTATCCCTATTGTCGAGGACGGATTTGGAGTCACCTAGAGGAGGATATAGGGCAGTACGACGATACCGTAGATGTGGATTGGGCTTCGGGTGCTTGCATGGCTATTCGAGCTGAGGATTTCTTTGCGCAGCAGGGTTTCGATCTTGATTTTTTTGCTCACATGGAAGAAATCGACCTTTGCTGGAGGCTACGTCAATCGGGGAGAAAAATAGGATACCTAGGCTCCGTGACGGTGTACCACTTGGGAGGGGCTACTTTGGATAGAGGCAGTTCACGAAAATTATACCTCAATATCCGCAATAGCCTTTCCATGATCTACAAGAATGTGAGAACTCTTCGGTTTATTGGAACATTCCTCTTAAAGGCTGGACTAGAAGGTATGGCAGCTTTGCAGTACTTGCTCAAAGGACAGGCGGGCTTTGCTAAAGCCATTTTGAAGGGATACCTGGATTTTTTTACTTCGCCAAAAAAGAAGCAGGTGCAAATCGGTTCAACGCAAACTTGTGTCAGTACAGGGCCAGTTCGATTTATTTTTGCCCATCAACTCTTCCGTGGTGTCAAGAAGTTTACTGAGCTTTAGTCAAATAAGACCGGATGGTTCTTTTTTCGAAAATAGGTTCTAATTTTCATCATCATCGCCAAAGAAACGTAAAGTACTACAGGTGATCCAAGCGTGACAAATGAAGTGTAGATGAAAAATAGGCGAATGCTATCAATTGGAAAGCGCATTTTTTCTCCAAGTTTGGAGCAAACGCCAAAGGCGCGTTCTTCAAAAAATAATTTCAATTTTTCCATGGTAGGGACAAAATGGACAAGTGTAAAGGTATTGAAAAATTTACATATTACTCAAACTGCCTTGATTATCAGATTGTTTAGTTTGGCTTCCGTATTTTTTTTGATTAGTCTTTCACTCTCTGGACAGCAAAAAGTAACGGAAAAGCCATTGAGGTATCTGGCAAATGTGGGGCTAGTTCCAACTAAACTAACTTTAGTACAAGATTCGATCCAGTTTTCACTTTCAGGAAAATTACCGGTAAGCTCAGGAATATTGGCCAAGAAGCCTGATTTGAAACTTTGGCTGAAGTCTGCTCAAGATAGTTTGGATTTAGGTCCAGTAGTATTCAAAAAGCAGAACGGTTTGGATGCTTTTCAGAAAAGTGTCCAAATCCTTTTCCTGCCTTGGATGGAAGAAGCAGTGCTTGAGCTTCAATTTTTTGAAGGTAAAAATAAAGTCGCAACGGAAACGCGAATATTAGCCCGAGGGGTACGGGCACTACAGCGAATGGTAAGACTAGGGCAATACTCGGTGGGAGATGCAATCCCAGAAGTTGGACGCTTCGATTTCCAACAAAAATTCATGCCACCAACCCTGCAAACAAAGACTGTGTATTTTCAATTTGCGCCTGGCAAGTCGGATTGGACATCTGGTTTGGGGAATGAGGAAGCGAGGAATCAACTTTCTGATTTTTTAAATCAAAACCCAGAAATTGTTTCGGTCGCATTGACTGGATTGCAATCTCCAGAGCAGGCAGAAGGAAGAAATAGTCAATTGGGATACCGAAGGGCTGAAGTCGTTGGCCAAAAGTTGCTTGTCTTTTTTCCGGAACTAGACCCACAACAAATCAAAACGCAATCTCGGTGGAACAATTGGTTTGATTTCCGAATCTTGCTAGCTGACTACGAGGATTTGCCCGAGGCAACCAAGGAATCCTATTATAAGGTGTTGCTTTCAGAGGAATCTTTTTTAGAAAAAGGGATGCGTCTAAAAAGTTTACCAAACTTTGATCGAGTGGCAGCGCGGCTTTATCCTAAGTTGCGCACAGTAAAAGTAGAATTTACAGCCAAGCCCTATCTGGGTTTGGATCGAGAGCAACGAAATCGGCTACAGGAGTCCATTCGACCTGGGGGATCCAATAGGCTTTCTTATTCAGAATGGGAAAAGGCTGCAGCAGCAAGCCAAGATTTAGAGGTACAGGCTTCCTTGTTTGCTAGCATGGCCAAGTGGTATGACTTCTCAAGCCCTTTAATCAATTTGGCAGTGGTTCGAATGCGTCAAGCACAGCAACTTCAAGACCTGGGTTCTCAAGAGGTATTGTGGATGGAAGCTACACGCCTATTGGATGCGGCAGATCAAATCAATCCAAGTCCTTTGATTTTATTCAATCAAGGTCAATTGAAAGTACTACAAGGAGAATACTGGGAAGCCTACAAAGTCCTTTCAGAAGCATCTGCTCTAGCGAAAGGAGATGAGTCGCTAGCAACAGCGATCGATTTGTTGCGTGGTGCTTTGGACATCCGACGTGGGGATTATAAATTGTCCTTGCTTCGATTGAATAGGCCTTTGCAAAAAGCAGAAGATTTTTTTAACAAAGGAATAGCACACTTTTTATTGGGTGATTACCTCAACGCAAGCGCAGCTTTTGAGTCGTCAGTGATTCAAAATAGGGAGTTGGGTTATGGCTACTATGGATTAGCACTTGTGGCTTTGGAATCTGGTCAATTCGAATCGGCTGGTCTTTACCTAGAAAAAGCCAGTTTTTACAATT
>JBANGF010000201.1:0-3187 GCA_037975655.1 Bacteroidota bacterium
AATGGAGCAGTTTAAAAACCAGTTTTAAACTCTTCCGAGAAATACGTTTAGTTTCTAAAACTCCTACCTAGTTTATTCGAGGTAGGAGTTTTTTTTTTGAAAGCTGACCATGCATAATTCCTTTTCTATCCTGAACACCTTTTTTACCTTCAATCAAAAAATCTTCCGCTTTTTAGATTTTTAATGTAATTTGAATCATTGGATGCTGTGCTCAAAAAACAGCTATTGAGGAAGGCATCTAATCCTTGTCTACGAATAGGATCACCTGCTTAAATCCAATTTTTAGTAACCCAAAATAAAATTACAAATACCAGTTTTCCATCCCTATGCATACCCCAAATACCCAGTTCAACTACGTGAACTACCTCTGGAATGAGGAGAAAGCGGCGCAGCTCGAAGGTAATGAAGTTGACCTTTTCCTCTACCGTTCCAACCTACTCGGAGCGGACCTTAGAATCACCAATTATGGGGGAGGCAACACTTCCTGCAAAACAAAAGAGCTAGATCCCTTAACCAAAAACTGGGTAGAAGTGATGTGGATCAAAGGTTCAGGCGGCGATATCGGGACAATGACCCGCTCTGGTCTTGCAGGTTTGTATGTAGATAAATTGAATGACTTGAAAGGCATCTACCGAGGCTTGGAACACGAAGACGAAATGGTAGGGTTATTTGGACATTGCCTCTACGATTTGGACTCCAAAGCGCCATCCATTGATACGCCACTTCATGGATTTTTGCCCTTCAAACACATCGACCACCTTCACCCGGATGCAGCCATTGCCATTGCCGCCTCAAAGGATGGCGAGGAAATCACCCAAACCCTCTGGAAAGGAGCGATCGCTTGGGTGCCTTGGCAGCGACCTGGGTTTGACTTGGGACTCAAACTCAAGGAGGCCTTGGACAAAAATCCAGGCATTCGTGGCATCATGCTCGGAGGACACGGCCTATTTACCTGGGGAGAGACTTCCTATGACTGCTACCTCAATAGTTTAGAAGTCATTGAAACTGCCTCTGCATTTCTTGCTGAAAATTATGGCAAAAAGCGACCGGTTTTTGGAGGTGAAAAAATCAAATCTTTACCCCCTGACCAACGGAAAAGCCAAGCGGCTCAACTCGCACCACTTTTGCGCGGTTTGGCATCCTCAGCGTCCCGAATGGTGGGCACCTTCACAGACAAGGAGGTAGTCTTGGAATTCAGCAACAGTCAAGATCTGCAACGCTTAGCCCCCATGGGCACCAGCTGCCCGGATCACTTTCTCCGCACCAAAATCTCACCTTTGGTTCTTGACCTACCTGCGGACACCGACCTTTCAGAGCTCAGTGGGATACGTCCCCAATTGGAAGCTGCTTTTCAGTCCTACCGGGAACGGTATGCCGCCTATTACGAGCAACACAAACACCCTAACAGCCCTGCCATGCGGGACCCAAATCCAGTCATCATTCTCTGGCCAGGGGTAGGCATGTTCAGCTTTGCCAAAGACAAGCAGACCAGCCGGGTAGCTTCTGAATTTTACATCAATGCCATCCAGGTCATGCGTGGTGCGGAAGCCGTATCCAGCTACGTATCCTTGCCGCTGCAAGAGGCCTTCGACATCGAATACTGGTTGCTTGAGGAGGCAAAGCTGCAGCGCATGCCCAAGGAAAAACCACTTTCCAGAAAGATTGCACTCATTACCGGAAGTGCGGGTGGCATCGGAAAAGGCATCGCAGAAAAATTCTTGCAGGAAGGTGCCTGTGTGGTCCTCTCCGATATCAACCAAGAACGGCTAGATCAAACCCTAGCTGCCTTTGAGAAAAAATACGGTAAGGATAATGTCTTCGGCATTCAGCTCGATGTGACCAACAGCGAAAGCATCGCCAGGGCATCCCAGGCCATTTTACTCCAATTTGGGGGGCTAGATATAGTAGTCAATAACGCGGGCATCTCCATTTCCAAGTCCTTCGAAGACCATAGCGATCCCGATTGGGAGAAGCTCAACGACCTCTTGGTGATGGGGCAATTCCGCATCTCCAAACTGGGTGTTAGCCTGATGAAGCAACAAGGGCTAGGGGGAGACATTGTGAATATTGTAAGTAAAAATGCCCTGGTGGCCGGTCCAAAAAACGTAGCTTACGGCACTGCCAAGGCAGCACAATTGCACATGTCTAGACTGATGGCTGCCGAACTTGCAGAAGATAAAATCAGAGTAAATGTGGTCAACCCAGATGCAGTTATTGAAAATTCAAACATCTGGGAAGGTGGATGGGCAGAAAATCGTGCCAAAGCCTACGGCATCGAAGTAGCCGATCTCCCGCAATACTACGCCAACCGCACCCTACTCAAGGAAAGCGTCAAGGTCAGTGATATTGCAGATGCAGCCTTTGCCTTTGTAGGCGGACTACTCAACAAGTCCACAGGAAATATGCTCAATGTGGATGGTGGTCTTGCGGCAGCTTTCCCAAGATAAACCCGAATAGTACCTGTAATTCCAATGCCAAAAGTTCCCGTAACAGCCGTATTCGACATCGGAAAAACCAACAAGAAATTCTTTCTCTTTGACCAAAAGGGTAGAGAAGTATTTCATACCTACACCCGTCTGGAGCCCATTCCAGACGAGGACGGTTTTCCGAGCGAACCTGTGCTGCCACTTCGGGACTGGATGTTGGAGAAATTTCATGCCGCGTTAAATTCGACTGAGTTTGAAATTACACGGCTTAATTTTTCAGGACATGGCGCATCCTTTGTTCATACGGACCTGGATGGAGAGCCTGTAGCCCCTCTGTACGATTACCTAAAACCATTTCCAGAGGAACTTCTGGAACGGTTTTATGCCGAAAACGGCGGAAAATTTGCCTTTTGCAAGGAGACCTCTTCCCCTCCTTTGGCCATGCTGAATTCAGGCCTTCAACTCTATTTTCTCAAGTATGCCAAGCCGGAAGTTTACCAAAAAATTCAACGAAGCCTCCACCTCCCGCAGTACCTGAGCCTGATTTTTACTGGCCAATTTGTCTCTGACTACAGCAGCATCGGATGCCATACCGCCTTATGGGATTTTGGAAAGATGGACTACCACGACTGGGTGAAACGAGAGGGGATAGATCGGCTTCAGGCACCCATATTGCCCGGAGATACACTTTTGAAAACCAAGCCTGAGCTAGGTGGAATTCCCTGTGGAATTGGTGTGCATGACTCTTCGGCAGCACTTCT
>JBANGF010000204.1:0-5250 GCA_037975655.1 Bacteroidota bacterium
ACTTCCAGCATGGCTGTTTGATTTGCACCTCCCCCTATCCAACTTCCAGCAATAGTTGACAAACCCCTCCACAATTCATCCGGTCCTGTACCTGCATACAAATCCGGTTGAATCCAACCTACTACAAGGAGGGCAAAAGGGCCTCCAAATACTATTCCAATAGTTCCGGTTAAAAACATGGTCAGGGCCTTTGGACCCAAGCGAAGGATACCTTTCAAATCCACGCTGATGGTAAAAAGTACCAAGGAAGCGGGCAATAAATAACGGGAGGCAACCTTATACAAATTCGAAGACTCACCAGAAATCAAACCCAAGGAATTATATACTGCAGGAATAAAGTAGCAAAGCAACACTGCAGGCACATAGGTATAAAACTTCACCCAGAAAGGATGCTTACTCGAAGAAGAGGCAAAAATAAAAGCCAAGGTTGCCATCAACAGGCCAAAAACCACGGCATCATTTGTTAAAAAAGGGGATGAGCTTTCTTCCATAGTTTACTTTTTCTTCATTACAACAATACCCACAAATGTCAAAAAGACCAACTCTTAGCCTCCTTTTTGCCTCAACACTTGGATGAGTTCACTCAAAATCATGGCTGTCGCACCCCAGACCACCTCTCCAGCAATGTCGAAATAAGGAGTTTCCAAGTACTTTCCTCCTCCCAATGAAATTGGAGTTCGTTTGACAATCTCAGGTTGAATCAAGTGATTCAAGGGGGTAGGAATAATCCTAGCCACCTCTCGCTGCTCCGGAACAAAGATGGGCTTGTGATCCAAAAAGCCAAGAATCGGCGAAACCAAAAAATTACTGACTGGAATGTATAATTCAGTTAGGCTACCGATTACCTCCACCTTGCCTGCATCAATTCCAATTTCCTCCTCTGCCTCCCGAAGTGCAGTGAATACCACATCTGGATCCCCCTCCTCCACCTTTCCTCCAGGCAAAGCCACTTGCCCACTATGTGCACCCGGATACTGGGGACGTTTGATCAAGGGAAAATAAATGTGGGAGGCATGAGGATAGAACAAGAGTAAAACCCCACTCTTCCGATGATCCTCAGGAACCTGGGCAGCTATTCGCCGGGGATCAATCGGATGTGGAGCCATGCGCAGTTGCGCCTCCTTACCGGGAAGCATCCCTTGCAAGGCTAATTGCAATTGTGCTCTAAGTTTTTCAAGGGGCATACACAACTCGCATTTTAAAAGCAATAATGCATCAAGTACAAATTTTTCTACAGCAAATAACAAAAAAAAGGCCGGAATATAATTCCGACCTTTTCCTGCTCTCAAACCTATTAAACCTATTGTAGATATTCTATTCATGAATACCTCCGAAAAATAGAAAATGTTTTTTTCTCTTCAAACAATCGATTGCGAAAAATTTTCAAAATAATATTCGGTAGGCTTTTAAATCAAATTGAAGGCCTTTTTCAGGAGTTCTTAAGGTCCTTTTTTTATCTAAAATCTTCACTTTCACCAGGAAGTTTGCCTTTACTTTCATTTCAACCTTCTTTTTGGAATACTCCAAGATTTCGATTAGATTTAAGTATCATTTTTTAAACTATTTTTTCATGAAGTTTAGCCTGATTTTTTTCTTCTGGCTGATGTTCCCTTTTCGTACATCTGCCCAAATCGACCTATCGACTCAAGCCTTCGGGGCCAAATCTCTAGGCCTAGGAGCAGCCAAATTATACAACCAAGATGCCTGGAGCCTTTTTAACAATGTGGGATCCCTGGACCGAATAGAAGATTCGGAAGTAGGAATCGCCCTAGATCAGCGCTACGGAATTCAGGAATTAAGTACGGCGTCCCTTTCCCTGGCATTCAAAAAACCAGGTGGAAGTTTCGGGATTGGAATCGCCCGTTTTGGTAGGGAATTTTTTCAACAACACCGACTGGAACTTGGGCTATCTACCACCCGAGGCATCCTGAGTTTTGGAGCAAAAGCAGCCTGGTTTCAAACCCATATCGAAGGATTTGGTACAGGAAATGCCCTCCTGTTATCGCTAGGTGGTCTGGCAGAACTAGGTCCTAGGTTTTTCTTTGGCCTACACCTTTCCAATTTGAACCAAGCAAAGGTTAGCAAACAGTCATCACAGCCTATTCCTACCCTACTCACGCTTGGCATTACCTACCTCCCCGCCAAAAACCTTGAAATCCACAGCGAACTGGAAAAGGATCTGGACCATACTCCCCTCTTTAAACTTGGGCTACAGTACCAACTTGAAAACTGGATCTTCCTCCGCACTGGGTACCATTCTGCTCCCAATTCACTCCATTTTGGACTTGGGCTTCGAAAGAAAAAGTATGGCCTAGACTATGCAATTGGCCAAACTACCGCTCTGGGCGGTACCCATCACCTCTCCCTATTTTTAAAGCACTAAGTCATGAAACAAGTCTTTAGCTTATTCCTCTTACTACTTTTGTCCCCATTCGCATTCGGTCAAGATAGGACACCAATTCCCTTGAACATCCAACAGTTGTTAGAACGGCTTTTTCCTGTACAAGAGGAAGAAGTGGATTACGAAGCGCTCTATGAATTACTTACAGAACTCTACCAAAACCCACTGGATATCAACCGGGTAAGTAGCGAGGAATTAGCAGGAACCTACCTCCTTTCACTTCCACAAATTCAGGCATTCCTAGACCACCGCAGCCAATCGGGTGAATTCCTTTCTCTGTATGAACTCCAGACTCTACCTTATTGGGACAGTGCCACCTTGGATATCATCCTTCCTTTTCTTACCCTAGAAACCGAGAAATCAAGCCCCAAATCCTTTCTAGACCGCCTAAAAAGCGAAGAAAACAGTTACCTACTCTTCCGACTCCGGCGAACCTTGGAGTTACGAAAAGGATATCAAAACGACCCCACGGCGAATCCAAGTAGCAGGTACCTTGGAGATCAAAATGACCTTTTTCTTCGTTTTCGAATTCAACATGCCAAGGATTTTAGTCTAGGCTTTCTACTGGAAAAAGATGCTGGAGAAGCCCTCGAATGGGATCCAAAAACCAGCCGCTATGGATTTAATTTCGCATCCTTCCACCATACACGCTACAATTTGGGAAAATGGAAAACCCTGAGCCTAGGGGATTTTCAAGCCAGTTTTGGACAAGGACTAGTCTTTGGGGCAGGATTCAGTTTGGGTAAAGGCGCAGAAACTGTTCCGACCGTGCGAAGAAGCACCTTGGGCATTCTCCCCTACACGGGAAGCCTAGAAACGGGCTTTTTTAGAGGCATTGGAATCACGAGGCAACTCGGATCCTGGCAGAGCACCCTGCTTTTCTCCTCCCTTGGAAAAGATGGAAGGCTAGCAACGCAAACAGATGCTATCGGCAATTCAAGTCAAGAATTGACCAGCATTTCACAAACAGGACTACACCGTAGCCAAAGCGAACTATCCACCAAAAACCAACTTCGAGAAACGAACCTGGGTACGAACATCCAGTTCCAGTCCAGATCTGGCAAATGGTCGACCGGAATCAATGTCTTGCATACCCAGTTGAGCATCCCTTGGGTTCGAACTCCAAATCGGTACAATCAATTTGAATTTTCTGGACGCAGCAATTCGGTGGGAAGTGCCTACTTTAATGTGTCTTGGAAGAACTTTTCCTTCTTTGGAGAGTCTGCTCGATCCAGTAGCAGAGGTCAAGGTTCTGTGGTGGGATTCGTCAGTAGCTTGACCAAAACGGTTGATTTCTCCCTACTCTGGAGGCGTTATGACCGCCACTTTCATAGTTTCTATGCTACCGCATTTGCAGAAGGTACCCGCCCCATCAACGAGCAGGGCACCTACCTAGGTTTACAAATCAAACCATCCTCTAAAGTCAAACTCAACGCCTACCTGGACTTCTTTCGATTTCCATGGCTCAAATTCCGGGTGTATGCTCCTTCTGAGGGGCAAGAATGGCTGGCTCGCTTGAGTTACCAACCACAAAAGAGTCTACATGCCTCAATTCAAATGAAGCAGGAACTGAAAATGAGAAATTCGGCAACCGAAGAGGCAACAGGACCCACCTTTAGGCTAGACCCGATTTTGAAAAATCAAATACAAGCAAACCTAGAACTAGGGATTTCTCCAGAATTCTTTTTCCAGTCCCGAATTCTTTGGAACCAAGTCAATGTGGATCAAAGCAAGACTCAAGGTTGGATGCTGCTTCAAGACATTTCCTTCAAAGGAGAAAAATGGAAATTAACTGCTCGAATGGCACTTTTTGATACCGAAACTTTTGACAACAGGCTCTATGCCTACGAACACAATGCATTGGGAGCTTTTGCAATTCCCTCATTTTCTGGAAAAGGCAGCCGGCAGTACCTCTTGGTCCAGTACCGGATCCATCCCAAACTCAACGCTTACCTCCGAATTGCACAGACCCGCTATGCAGATCGAGAAGTGATCAGTTCGGGAATGCAGGAGATTACTGGCCCCAAACAAACCGATACCGCATTGGTACTTCGTTATGCGCTTTAGTATTTTTTTCACGAGTGGTAGGGTACCCGCCAACCTTTTTGATAAATTGACAAAAAAATACACTCCCATGAAAAAAATTGGTCTTCTACTCCTTCTCCTACTTCAGTTTGGTTGGCTCCAAGCTCAGGATTTTTCAAAAATGACTAAAAAGGAAGGATTTGTTCCCTTCTACCTAGACGAGGAAAAAGGGAAGATTTACCTAGAAATCAAGAGCCTCAACCAGGAATTGCTGTATGTGAATACCTTGACTTCAGGTGTTGGATCCAATGATATTGGACTCGACCGAGGTCAATTGGGGGAAACCCGAGTGATTGAATTCCGAAAAGCAGGAAATAAAATCCTGATGGTGCATAAAAATTACGACTACCGAGCCTACACCAAAAACGCTTACGAGGCCAAATCCATCCAAGATGCTTTTGCAGAATCTACGCTATGGGGCTTTGAGGTGGTAAAAACCGAAGGAGCAACCTACTTGGTGGATGCAACTAATTTTTACTTACAAGATGTGCATGGAGTGAGTGAAACACTTGCAAGATTAAAGCAAGGCAATTTTAAAGTAGATGCAAGTCGCTCGGCCTTATATTACCCTAGCACTAAGAATTTCCCTAAAAACACAGAGGTGGAAGCGACGATCACGCTAACTGGAACAGGTGCGGGAGCAAATTTACGTTCTGTAACCCCAAGTCCTGATGCTGTGACTGTGCGGATGAGACATTCCTTTATTGAATTACCTCCGCTGTATGCTACGCGCAAATTTGATCCGCGCGCAGGCTATTTCTTCA
>JBANGF010000251.1:0-2556 GCA_037975655.1 Bacteroidota bacterium
AGGGCAAATAAGCAGAAAACCCCGTTTCGCCCAATACATGGTAGCGCTGCAAAAAAGCATTGGCAATTGCCATAGAAAGTAACGATGCCAAAAAATCACTGACCGTAAACAACCAGGGGAAATACGTATCAAATCTTCTCTTCATAAAAATCTAAACCTAGCGCCCCTTCTTTTTGACAAAATTTTGACAAAAAACTGGGCTGGGGAAGGAAACCTTGTAAAATTAAGAAAGAAATTCTCAAGGCTTATTACTTTTGGATATATTTCTCACCTTCCAAGGCACAAAAAGTACATGTCCTCCCTTTTTCATTTTTTTGCATCCTCAGACAATCCTCAATCTTTAGGCTTTAAATTTCGAAGAAAAAGGCTTCAGGAATTCGAAAACCTATTCTTTATGCATTTTGAAGGTGCTCAGAAAATTGAAATCCTGGATATTGGGGGCAGAGATTATTTTTGGGAACATAGTTCGTTGCTGAATCATCCAGGTGTTCGCATCACGTTACTGAACCTCGACCTTCAAAAAACAAGCCATCCCGCTATTCAAGCGGTCAAGGGAGATGCGACCAGTATGCCTGAGTTTGGTGATAAAACTTTTGATTTGGTTTTTTCCAATTCAGTAATCGAGCACGTGTACACTTTTGAAAACCAACAAAAAATGGCTTCTGAGATTTGCCGGGTAGGAAAAAGCCATTTCATCCAAACCCCAAATGCGTATTTTCCGATTGAAGCGCATTACGCCTTGCCTTTTGCGCAAT
This sequence comes from Bacteroidota bacterium, assembly GCA_037975655.1. Taxonomy (GTDB): domain Bacteria; phylum Bacteroidota; class Bacteroidia; order Cytophagales; family Cyclobacteriaceae; genus Algoriphagus. The sequence continues at coordinate 756 of JBANGF010000251.1, forward strand.
ATTACCCAAAAGCAGTGCTGCACTTTATCCTAACCAAAACTAAACTCAGCCGCTTTAAGAAATGGAATTCTAACGAAGCCAGTCAATACCAGGAAGAAATTCGACTGCTCACCAAATCGGAAATGAAGGCCTTATTTCCAGAGTCTATCCTCCTCAAAGAAAAAGCACTCGGTCTTACTAAGTCCTTTACTGCACATAATCTCGGTTAATCCGCAAATTGGAGTCGCACCAAGTTGGCATAGATGCCCGCGGCATCTTGGACTAGTTCCTGATGATTGCCCTGCTCCACAATCTTTCCTCCAGTCAAAACGTAAATGCGGTCTACCTTTCGGATCGTAGCCAGTCGGTGTGCAATTATTAGCGTAGTCCTTCCCTTCATCAATTCATTTAGGGCTTCTTGAACCAAGGACTCCGATTCTGCATCCAAAGAGGAGGTGGCCTCGTCCAAAATCAAAATCGCAGGGTCTTTCAAGATTGCCCGTGCAATCGCCACACGCTGCCGCTGCCCTCCAGAAAGTTTAATCCCTCGCTCACCCACCAGGGTATCCAGGCCCTCGGGAAACTGGGAGATAAACTGCCAAGCATTCGCTTTTTTGGCGGCTGTGATGATTTCTTCCTCGGTGGCACCTGGCTTTGCATAGGCAATATTTTCTCGGATACTTCCTCCAAACAACAAGACCTCTTGGGGTACAATCCCAATCTTACTGCGCAGAGAAGCCAACTCCCAATGGGTTAAGGGCTGACCATCAATTCGAATTTGGCCTTTGGTGGCTTCATAAAATCGGAGCAGCAACTGAATTATGGTCGATTTTCCAGCGCCTGAAGGACCCACAAGTGCTACTTTTTCCCCCGATTGGATTTGGAAAGACAGCCCTTGCAAGACCTCCACTTCTGGTCGGGTAGGGTAATGAAAGCCTATCTCCCCAAACTCAATGTTTCCTTTAAGGTCAACAATCTGCTCACCTGTACCCGCTTCCTCTTCTTCAGCCAAAAGCTCCACCACCCGCTCTGAACTTCCGATTGCCTTCTGCAATTGGCTATAGATATCCCCCAATCCTGCAATGGATCCTCCAATAAAGGTGGTGTAAAGCACAAAAGAAACCAGTTCACCTACGCTCATCTCTCCCGAAGCAACTAGGCTTGCACCATACCACATTACACCTACTATTCCTCCAAACAGGGCAAAAATGATGAAGGAAATAAATGCTCCTCGATACTTGGCAGTGGACATAGCTACACGGACCACTTTTTCTAATCCTTTGCCATAACGACTTACCTCGTAGGCCTCCCCAACAAATGATTTGACCGTACTGATGGACTGCAGCGTCTCTTCCACGATGACATTGGCAGCTGCAAGTTCGTCCTGGGTTTTTTTGGAAAGCCGGCGGATAAACTTCCCAAATATCAAGGCAAAGAGAACCAGTATAGGAAAGGTAGCCAACATGAATACCGTCAACTTGGGCGTATTGATCAGCAAGAATGCAACGCCTGCCACCAAAGTCACTACCTGCCTAAAGAGTTCAGCAAGGGTTGTAGAAAAGGTGTCTTGAAGCAAGCCCACATCCGAAGTAATGCGACTGATGAGTTCTCCCGTACGGCGTTTGTCAAAAAAAGGAAGGGGAAGCCGGACCAATCGCCCGTAAACCGCTAGTCGTATATCACGCATGGCCTTTTCAGAAACCAAGGCAAACAACCACACGCGAAAGAAGGAAAACACACTTTGTAAGGCCAAAATCCCAAGTAGGAGCAAGGCGATGTGGTGGATATCTGAAAAAATCCAGGCCGATCCCTGGGCAGTATC
>JBANGF010000255.1:0-5563 GCA_037975655.1 Bacteroidota bacterium
ACCGACTTCTCCCAAATGAGCGGAGCTTGATCGTTCATCCCCTCAGTAGATTGTCCATACACCAAGACCTCTGTACCAGCTGGCAACTCCTTAATCCCATAGACATCCGAAGGACCCCAGATATCATTGACACCTCGAAGGATTGGATGATTTGCGCGTTGCTTTACCCCATCGATCAAGGCTCTCGTTCCCTCTTTTCCATGCACACCATGGTGATTGATCCAGGTTTCTCCAAAGATGCGCTTCCCAAAGCCTTGCTCCCAACCCGGCACCGTACTCATCCAGTCCCACTTGGCAAATCTGGAGCTTTTGTTTTTTTGATAGGCAAAACCATGCGTGGATGTTCGCAAGCCGATAATGGGTTTGCCAGCCAAAAGATAATCTTCCAAGTACTTTGCCTGGGAATCCGGTAATTCCCGAAAGCGAATCAACAGAATCAACAAATCTGCCGTTGCCAATTGATCCAATCCTGGAAGGTTGTTTTGATAGTTGGGCACCACATCCCCAGAATTGGGTTCAATCGGAAAAATAACGGTCGTTTTAAACCCATAGCGACTTGAAAGGATCTTGGCCAACATGGGCATGGACTCTTCAGAGCGGTACTCATCGTCTCCAGCTACCAACACCACATGTTTGCCTTGACCAGGACCTTGTCCCCCTTCAAATTGGAGGAAAGTTTCCCCCGCCTGCCCAAAACTCCACTGGGGTAAAAAAAGAAAAAGTACAATACTGAAAAACCGGGTGAGTAAAGCGTTCATGCGAGCGGATTTAGTTGCACTGAAAATAGGCAAAATCGCTGGCTTCCAACAAAAGCTTAGCTTGATTTTTTTCGGAGCTTCTGAAAGAGCATGACAGGAAGTAATACCACAATCCCTACGCCCAATCCAAAAAGAAATTCCTTAACTATATCTGGCCAAGTGGGCAAAAGGTGATGAAAAAAAGGAATGTTGTGTGCAAAAATACCACCTGAAACCAGCAATAAGGCCAGTGTACCCACAAATCCGATTCCTCGAACGAAATGAGGCAAAGCATTCACCAACATCCAGCCTATCTTGTCCGAAAAGCTATCCTCCTGCTCATTGAGCGCAATCAATTTGAAGCCAAACTCATCCATTCGGACTACAATGGCGACTATTCCATATACCCCTACAGTGGCAATCAATGCAATCAGCGATACCACAGCCACTTGATTGAGAATCGGCTTGTCTACTACCGTGCTCATGGCGATGATGACAATTTCTACTGACAATATAAAGTCGGTGGTAATAGCAGACTTTATTTTTTTCTTTTCCAAAGCCAGTACCTCCTCTTTAGAAAGAGTTAAGTCTAATTTTTCCTCATTTTCTTTTGGATGCGGAAAAATATAAGCATGTATTTTTTCTGCTCCTTCAAAGGCAAGGTACAAACCTCCCACCACTAGGATAACCGTAATTGCCAATGGCGCAAAAGAACTCAATAAAAAGGCTACTGGAAGAATTATTAATTTGTTTAAAGCAGACCCCTTGGTAATCGCCCAAATTACAGGAAGTTCCCTTTCAGAAACAAAGCCAGATGCTTTCTCAGCATTTACGGCTAAATCATCTCCTAAAATTCCAGCTGTTTTTTTGGCAGCCACCTTACTCATCACCGCTACATCATCCATCAGGGTAGCGATATCATCCAATAATGCAAATAATCCAGAAGCCATGTATAAGGGAAATAAAATCAATCAATTGCTAGACCTCAAACTGAGCTATCAAGCACTATTCCATTTGCTTGTTCTAAAAAACTAGCAATTAGAGCTCGAATTTAGCTGTTTTTGGGATCAAAAATTAATGGAAAAAATTTACCTCCCATTTTTTCTCCTTTTGGAATGACCGGAACTCCAGAAAGCAATGGTTCATCCGAATCTGAAAGCGTACCATCTGCAAAAACATTCAGTACAAAAGCCTTTCTAGAACGAGAGGAATAGTTAGCATAGCTTCCATGCACCAGCAGTGGATGGTGAAATGCCGCATAGCCCGCCTTCAAGGGAATAGCAACCGGGGCAAATTGTGCTTTCTGCTCTTCAGAAAGCATTCCCAACAGTCCATCCATAGCTCCCGCAAGTGCTGGCTTTTCCAAAAGGCCCCAGCGATGGGATCCTGGTACGTATTGTAAGCAGCCATTTTCCTCCGTAGCATCATCCAGTCCACACCAGCAGGTCAAATGCTGCATTTCTACGGTGCGCGTCCAGTAGGAATAATCCTGGTGCCAGGCCACTACTCCACCATGGTGTGCAGGCTTACAAAACAATTGGTCATGCCAAAAACGAACCCCACGGTCGCCAAGCAATTGGCTCGCAACCATTCGAAATGCTGGATTCCAAATCACATCGTGAAAGGCTTCTGCTATCCGCCAGTGGCCCAAGGAATGAAATAAGACGGTGTTGGGATCGGCAGACTCGTTGCTATGAAACTCGTGAAACAAGCCATGCAAGGGGTGCTTGGGATCCATCACCTCATCCAAGGCTTGGGATAAAACAGCGATCTGATTTTCATCAAGGAGCTGAATTCCTGCCAAAAATCCATTTTCTTGAAAAAATTCAATCTGCTCAGTAGTCAATCGGTACCGGTCCCAGTCCTTGGCAGTATTTGGCCGGGCGAAAAGATTACTTAATGGGTAATGGAAATCGGCAAGGTCTCTCATGTTTTCAAGGTCAATTCAAGAGAAATTTACATTTTTTAGAATTGAAGTCTAGTCAAAAACTAAAAAAAATAACCTCACCTAATCCTCCAAACGTTCCAAACGCTGTAAAAGTGGAGGATGAGAATAATTGACAAACACATACCAAGGATGCGGATGGATCGAACTTAGTGTTTTCACCGAAAGGGTCTTCAAGGCTTCTGCCAACGGCTTACCCCCATAAGTCTCCTTCGCATAATGATCCGCCTCAAATTCATGACGGCGACTGAGCCAGTTCATTCCAATCCCTAGGATCATGGAAAGCGGAGCAAAAAGCATGGTGAAGCCCAAAATATTCAGGTGCACCGACCAGCTACTTCCTCCTAAAGCCAAACTCATCGACTCTGAAAAAACCACCTGACCCAACAAAAACAAAAGCAAACCTACTTGCAGTATAGAAATCAGTATTCCCCACTTCAGGTGATTTTTCTTGTAATGCCCAATTTCATGAGCCAATACCGCGACTAATTCCTCTGGGGGATGTTGTTCAAGAAGGGTATCGTAGAGTACTACTTTTTTTTGCTTTCCAAAACCAGAGAAAAAGGCATTTGCCTTCGCCGAACGCTTGCTCCCATCCATTACAAAAATATGCTTCACAGGAAAATTAACTTTGGCCGCATACTGCAGCAACTTGTCTCGTACCTCTCCCTCGGCAAGTGGAGTCAAGGTATTGAACAAAGGAAGGATCCAAGCGGTATAACCCACATTCACAAGAACCATAAATACCACTGCAACCAACCAGAATTGCCACCAGAAATGTGGCCCCATGGAATGAATCAGCCAGAGAAATACGAGTAATAAACCCCCACCCACAAGCAAAGACAGCACATATGCTTTCAACTTATCCGAAAAAAAAGTACCTAGGGTAGTTTTGTTGAAACCAAACTTTTCCTCAATCACAAAGGTGCTGTAGTAATCAAAGGGAAGGCTCAGTATATCTGAAACCACGAAAATCAATCCGAAAAATAAAAGGGAGTTGACCAAAGGAGCATATCCAAATGCTCCAATCCAAGCGTCGATTGCCCCAAACCATCCTTGGGTCACACAAAGAAGGGTCAATAGAAAGGTAAAGCTGCTGGTGACAAGTTTGAAGCTGAAGTTCGCACGCTGGTAAGCTTTGGCCTCAGCTAATTTTTCCTCACTTAAGTATTCTCCAAGGGAAGCCGGCACCTTAGAGAGAGGCTGAGCCACCTGAAGGTACTCCAAAATCTTGGGTACCAGAAAACCGAAAATCAGTACCCCAACCAGTAGGGAATTCAAACTTTCTAATTCCATATCTTTGGATTAAAATTTAGGGCAGGGAAGGATGGTGTCTCGACCAAGTGGCTTCCCTTGATTGCGACCAGGAATGGTCCAAGAAAGGCTCAACTCGTGGGCTCCCCCACTTTGAATCCCAAGCTGGGAGACGGTATAGTCAAAACTATAGCCCACATTCAATCCATTAATTAGATTTACTCCCACCATCATGACGATGGCATCTCGATTGCTTTGCCCTTCTACGTGCTTAAAAGGAAGTCCTCGGTACCAAGCTCCAAATACTATCGGCTCCACATAGAAATATGCACCTACATCCAGCTGTTCAAATGGCCCTTGCCTCTTGTAATTGACTGTAGGTGTAAAGTAACGCTGCTTACTCAAATGCGTAAAATCCCGACGCATGCTCCCTGATCCCAAGGAAATTCGGTATCCTGCATGAAAAGAGAGTTTACTAGGCAAAGGACTTAATCCATCCACAAAAGACTGATTGGGTTCATTCAAGTGATGTGCAGAAAATCCTATCCAGGCATTTTCCGTAAATAACAAGCCTCCAGCAGACAAGGAAAAAATACTCACTGGATCTCCTAAGCCCGGAATATCGGCGCCTGGCAACAAGGGTCCTGTAGGATTCGTAGGATCTATTTGATTGGCAAAAATCAAGTTTTCATAAAATCCGATTTCCCTTCGGATGTAGCTAGCCTGAAATCCAGGCCGGAAGTACAAGTTGTCTGCCAGCCGCAATTCGTAAGAATACATCGCTGAAATTGAAGTAGATCTCAATTTGGAGGCTCCCTCGGCATCTTGCATGACATGTACCCCTATCCCAGAATTGTATTCTGGCAAGTAGGTATCGTAATAGGCGGAGAAGGTGGTAAATTGCGCATCTAAGGATGGCCACTGGTTGCGGTAGTTAAATCCTACCCGTCCCATCAGCTCAGCCCCGGCCATGGCTGGATTGAGGTAAAGGGGTGCTGCATAGTATTGGCTATACTGAGGATCTTGGGCAAAGGCCGGTGAAATGGATGCCATGCCCAGTACCAGAAAAAAAACCCACGTCAGCAGAGACCGTAACACGAAATTGTTCGTTTATTTGAATAAGCACTAGCCTTCTAAACGAACCCAAGGATTGGTTGTTGTAGAAGTAGCGCTAAAAATATGAAAAGCAAGTCGAATACCATACGATTCACCCGACTATTTGCAGGCATACTCCTGCTCCTAGGTAGTACTTGGTATGGAACGGCTTTGGGGCAAGGATACAACGAAAATGAGTGGATCTTTGGAAATTGCCCCACAGGAGGTCATACCTACCTCTCTTTTGGAAAAGGTCAAACCGCTACCGTCCAGAAGCTACCAGCCACCGTGCTCAGCGGTGCTTACAATAATGCCATTGCCATTGATCCCATCACGGGCCAACCCTTATTCTACACCAATGGGGAACTCGTGTACGATTACTCAGGGAGTCCAATCGAAGGTTCAGCCCCTGGTTTGAATGGAAATTTTCAAGGACGACAAACGGTAGCCACTGGGTTTTTGGATTACAACCCAGCTGGCAACAAACTTTTTTACATTTTTTACCTCTCTTTGGCCGGACAGCTGCAGTATG
>JBANGF010000262.1:0-9164 GCA_037975655.1 Bacteroidota bacterium
TTCCGATCTCAAGGCAACAAGCCTGGAGGAAAGACAAAGTCAAGACGTGATAAGCGTGCCGAGCGTGACCGTGAGGTAGAATCAGAGGGGGATGAATTAAAAATCCTAAAGGTTACTGAATTTATCTCAGCCAATGATTTGGCTGCCTTGTTGGATGTTTCGGTCAACCAAATTATTTCCGCTTGTTTATCTCTAGGAATGTTTGTTTCCATCAACCAGCGTTTGGACGCGGAAGCCATCACCATCATTGCCGATGAATTTGGCTTTGACGTGGAGTTTACCAAGTCCATTGAAGATGAGTTGGAAGAAGATGTGGAGGATACGGAGGAGGAGTTGGAAGAGCGTGCGCCAATTGTGACGATCATGGGTCACGTCGATCACGGAAAAACATCCTTACTTGATTTTATCCGAATGTCAAAGGTGACCGCAGCAGAGGCTGGAGGAATCACCCAGCACATCGGAGCTTATGATGTAATGACCAAGACAGGCCACAAAATTGCTTTTCTAGATACCCCTGGTCACGAGGCCTTTACGGCAATGCGTGCTCGTGGTGCGAAAATTACCGACGTGGCCATTATCGTGATTGCTGCGGACGATAGCATCATGCCGCAAACTAAGGAGGCAATCAACCACGCCCAGGTGGCCGGTGTACCGATGATTTTTGCCATCAACAAGGTGGATAAGCCCAATGCTCGTCCTGAAAAAATCAAGGAAGAGTTGGCCAACATGAACTTACTTGTAGAAGATTGGGGTGGTAAATACCAATCTCAAGAAATTTCTGCGAAGACAGGTCAGGGTGTAGATGAGCTTCTCGAAAAGGTCCTTCTTGAATCCGAAATTCTGGAATTGAAGGCCAACCCAAATAAAAATGCCGTAGGAACGGTCATTGAAGCCTCTTTGGATAAGGGTCGTGGCTATGTGTCCACGATCATGATTCAGGCAGGTACCTTGCGCATTGGAGACGTAATGCTTGCAGGTCAACATTATGGTCGTGTAAAGGCCATGTTTGATCACAAAGGGAAAAAATTGAAGGAGGCGGGACCTTCTACCCCAGTGTTGATGCTTGGATTAAGTGGTGCTCCTCAAGCGGGAGATACCATCAAAGTATACGATACCGAAAGAGAAGCACGAGAAATCGCCAACTCAAGAGAGCAAATCCAGCGCGAACAAAGTTTGCGTACCAAGAAGCACATCACCTTGGATGAAATCGGTCGTCGATTGGCAATTGGAAGTTTCAAGGAACTCAACATCATCATCAAAGGTGACGTGGATGGGTCTGTGGAAGCACTTTCCGATTCCTTGCTCAAACTTTCTAAAGATGAGGTGAAAGTAAGCATCATCCACAAGGGCGTGGGTCAGATTTCCGAATCCGACGTACTTTTGGCTTCTGCTTCGGATGCGATCATCATTGGATTCCAGGTGCGACCTTCTTCCAATGCGAAGAAACTTGCCGAGCAAGAAGAAATTGAAATCAGACACTATTCCATCATCTACGACGCGATCAACCAAATCAAGGATGCGATCGAAGGGATGCTTGAGCCTGAATTTGAAGAAGTTATCACCGGTAATATCACCGTACGTGAAGTGTTTAAAATTACAAAAGTGGGTACTGTTGCCGGTTCGTACGTTACCGATGGATTCATCACCAGAAAGAACAAGATTCGCATCATTCGTGATGGTATCGTGATCCACGAAGGAGAAATCGATCAGTTGAAGCGTTTCAAAGACGATGTGGCTGAGGTGAAGGCTGGGTACGAATGTGGTATTTCCATCAAGAACTTCAACAACATTCAGATTGACGACACCATTGAGGGATACGAAATGCGTGAAATCAAACGCAAGAAATAAGTTTCATAAAAGTGTATTCAAAAAGGAACGGCATTCGCTGTTCCTTTTTTAGTTTTAGGCCATGCTTGAAGTACTTCATTTACTTTCCTTTGGATTAGCACTCGGATCCGGCTTCCTCCTGATTCTAGGTCTAATCCGTCCTGTACTCGTACTTTGGTTTTTGGACCGCTTTAATCGACTGAAAGTTATTCAGGTGTATGGCATTGCCACGCTCTTCTTTTTGGGATTAAGTTTTGTGTTTCAGGGTATTGGGTAGAGTCCTTTTACTAGAAACTATTGGCCAACTATTGTTTTTCACCGCAATTATTTCAATTTTTGACTCAACACACTTTGAATTGAAAAACGTAGTTGCCATAGCGCTCCTCTTTTGTTTTGTCCTCTTTCACTTTGGATACTATGCGGTATACCTCTCCGCCAATGTATCCCTTGAGTGAAATTGGATGGATCAAATCTATGGGGAGCAGCAAGTACAGCTCGAAGAGCAAATTCTGGAAATCCCCTTAAATGCACCTTACTTGGCCAATCAGGAAGAATTTCAAGCGACCAATACGCGTTTTGAATTGGAGGGCAACTATTACCGAGCCATCAAGCAGCGTTACCAAAACGATACCTTGCAGGTGGTCTATGTGCCCGATACGGCAAGAAAAGTGTTGGACGTAACGGTGAAAAAATGGATCTCTGCCCTTGCGGAAGATCAGCTCCCTCAAGATCAGGAGGCAAGCAATTTGGGAATGCAATTTGCCAAAGATTACTTAGGTACTGAATTACTTTCCTTTGAGGGAATGAGTTCAACTAAGTTTACTACAGAAATAGGGTTTATTTTTTCAACTTATTTGAGTCCTAGTTTCACGCTAGAAGGTCCCCCTCCCCAGCACAGCTAATTTTTTTTTCGTTGACCCGGCATCATCGAGTATGATTCTGCTTTCGGGTTCAAACTATCGAGACGTAGCTCCAATTCAAGGTAAAATTCCCTGATGGGCCTGCGCACTCCTCTTTTTATTTACCTCAACACTTACTAGCGATGAAGAATCATTTCAGATTCCTTGGCTTGCTTTGCGCAAGCTTAGGGATCCTCACTATAGCGCACGCGCAAACTCCCTTGGATGGCTTAATGATGCCCAAAGGGGAGATTTGCATCGCCTTACAATACGAACAAGGAACCTGGGACCGATATTGGGAGGGTACCTCCGTACGCGTAAATCAGAATATTGGCACCTTTACCAGACAGATGGGGATGCCCATGATCGTGGGGGGAGTTACCGATAAGGTTAATGTCATTCTAAGTCTTCCTTATGTCAAAACTGGCGCTTCTGCGGGGCAAATGGCGGGGGTGCAAGGAATTCAAGACTTTGGGATATCCGTGAAAGCCTTGTTTCTAGAGAAGACCATTGGAAAAGGCAAGTTGACAGGATTTTCTAACCTGAGCTTTATTACGCCCGCCTCCAATTATTTATCGGATTACCTACCCTTTAGCTTGGGTTTTGGAGCCAAGGAATTGGGCATTAGAGCTATAGGAAAATACGAATTGGATAAGGGACCTTATGTCCGAGCTTCTTCTTCGTATTTGCATCGGGGTACTACTGAAGCAGAGCGTGAATTTTATTATGCGGATGGGCCTTTCTACACGTCAACAATGAATGTTCCAGATGCCATTCAAAGTCAGTTCACTTTAGGATCCTGGTTGTTTAATTATAGACTACGGGTAGAAGCAAGTTTGACCACCATTCGATCTACCTCTGGGGATGACATCCGGACCTATTGTATGCCATTGCCAACCAATAAGGTAGATTTTGACCGAGTAGAGGGATTTGCTCAGTATTATTTTAAAAATAATGGGAGAGGCCTTGGGCTCATCGCCTCCTACCAACAGGTAATTTCTGGTAGAAATATGGGTCAATTTTCTGGCTTTGGCTTAGGAATCACCTATCAGTTTAAGGCCCTTTAATCCAATCAATATGAAAAAATACAATTACTTACCCATAGGACTTCTTTTCCTCACGCTTTTAGTTTCTTCATGTGTGGAAGATTTGCCAACCAAGTACGACTTTACAGGCTATCAATATGCAAATTTGGATGCCAATGCGGGGCAGTGGAAATTGATACTGCACACCTCAAATGAGCAAATTTCCATTCCCAATCCTGCCGCAGCTGGATCTCCAGAGTTGTTGAAGGAACTGGCAGACGCCAAAGAGAAACAAAGCAAAGCTACTTCCGCACAGCGGGAGGCAGTGGCCTACTGGACCAATAATCCCCTGTTGAGATGGAATGAGATCGCATTGGAATTGGCGACCAAATACAATTTGATTCCCGCGCCCAATCCTGATGGAAGCTATCCCGTACCTGATCCAGCCAATCCATCCAAGTATCCCAAGTTTCCCTATTCCCATCCACCGTATACGAGTAGGATGCTTGCCCACTTGAGCGTGGCTCAATACGATGGATTGATTATGGCTTGGCAGTACAAGTACAAGTTCAAGCGACAGGCTCCTTACCAATTGGATCCTCAAATCAAATCTTCCTACGAGAATAACGGGCTCTTTTCCTATCCTTCGGATGGAGCCGTAATTGCTATTGCATCGAGAGATGTCCTGACTGCTATGTTTCCCCTTGAAAAAGACTTCTTGGCACAGAAAGCGCAAGAGCATTTGGAATCGTTGGTGGTAGCGGGAATAAATGTAAGTAGTGATGTGGAAGCCGGCCAACTCATTGGTGCTGGTGTGGCCAAAACGGCACTAGCCAGAGCATCCACAGATGGAATGAAAAATGCCCAAACTACTCGAGTTAAATCTGATTCCATCAAGAATGCAGCTAAGGAGCGTTTTGGTTGGGTTTGGGAAAATCAGGAGACCCCACAGCGGATGGTAGGCTTAGTTCCGCTTTTTGGGAATGTTCGCCTTTGGAATGTGCCCAATGTGGAAGCCATTCGTCCCGGCCCACCTCCTTCTCCTAATTCTCCTGAATTTCAAAAAGCTGCAGCAGAATTGAAGCAGTATGCCAATAACCTGACGACCGATCAGCGGAGGATAGCCAACTTCTGGAACGATGGGTTGAATACCTACACCCCTCCAGGACATTGGAATCGTTTTGCGAAAGAGGAAGTGGTGGCTAATCAATTTAGTCCTGTTCGTTCCGCTCGTGTATTTGCGTACCTCAACATGGCCATTGCCGATGCTGGGATTGGTTGTTGGGATGCCAAATATTACTACCATTACCCAAGACCAATTCAAACGATTCCTGGATTCAAAACCATTTTAGGCACGCCGAATTTTCCAGCCTATACCTCCGGACACGCCTCTTTTTCTGGCGCAGCTGCAGAAGTTATGGCTCACTTTTTCCCAGCCAATGCAGGTCAATTTCGAACTTGGGCAGAGGAAGCGTCCATGTCGCGTATTTATGGAGGGATTCACTACTCCTTTGATGCAACAGCTGGCCTGACGCAAGGAAGGCAAGCGGCCGCTTACTCCATAGCGAAGGCAAAGCTTGACGGAGCCGACTGAGTACTTGATTGATTACAATAGGGTCAAAGCGCCTACTCAGGCGCTTTGACCTCTTTTTTTAAGCTTCGGATGGCCAATACAATCAAGGCAATTGCTAAGACAAATAATAGTGTTGCGATTCCTGCCAGCACATACCCTGCTTCTTGGTAGTTTTTCCAAGCAAATAGCCCTAAGGAAGCGAGTGTGACCGTAAACATGAAAAACATGGGGATGGTCACAAAGGTGGCGGAGATATTCTTTTTGATCAGCCAAACTCCTACCGTCAGTAAAGCTAGGGCTGCTAGAAGCTGGTTGGCAGAACCGAAAATAGGCCATAACAAAGAAAATTCTCCTGATCCAAGTAAAAGGATGGAGAGGATAACTACAATGATGGTGGAGAGATACCTGTTTTTGGCCAGTACTTGAGCAGCAGGCTGCGGCATGTCCTCAAAGTATTCTTGCAAGGTAAATCGTGCCAAACGGGTGCAGGTATCCAGGGTCGTCAAGGCAAAAGCAGAAACCGTCAAAGCCACAAATCCTACGGCAAAGGATTCGGAGATACCTAGGCTGGAAATCATGCCTCCCAATCCCGTAGAAAAGAGGGCAACCGGTCCTTCGACCGTAAGACGATCTAAGTATTCCGTTCGCGATAGGATAATCACAGCCCCAACGGAAATGATTGCCAAAAAGGATTCGATCAGCATGCCTCCAAAACCCACAATCTTCGCATCACTTTCCTTATCCAATTGTTTGGAGGTAGTCCCTGATGCCACCAAAGCATGGAATCCGGAAATGGCGCCGCAGGCAATCGTTACGAACAATACCGGAAATACATACCCTAGACTTTCGCTTGAAACTTGTATTTCTGTACTCATTTCGATCGAAGGATTTGCAACAATCACACCTGCCACCGCGGCAATCATCATTCCATAGAGCAAGTAGCTATTCAGGTAATCTCTGGGCTGTAGCAATAAGGAAACTGGAGTAACGGATGCGATAAAGGCATAGACGAGCAGACCTCCCACCCACCAGGTGTAATCTAGAGCAAGAGGGATTTGGGTGCCCAAGTAGACAAAATAATACATCAACACTACCCCAATCACCGTGATGGTGATAAAAGCGATGTTTTTATTGCCAACGAGCCGATTCAAATATCCGAACGCAACAGCCAAAAAGATAAATAGGATAGAGGCAGAGGCCACTCCTGGATTTGCAACAAAAGTTTTGGCAATGATGTCTGAGAAAACTCCAATCACTAGAATGAGCGTAGAAAAACTAAAAATCACAAATAATTGTTTTCCCTTGACCCCAATCTGATTTCGAATAATGACTCCTATAGACTTTCCTTCTGTACGAAGAGAGGCCGCCATACTTCCTAAATCGTGTACCGCACCAAAGAAAATCCCACCGACCAAAATCCAGATGACTGCTGGAATCCATCCAAAGGTGACAGCGATGATGGGGCCTACAATCGGCCCTGCTCCAGCAATGGAGGCAAAGTGATGACCCAAGACCACGATCGGCTTGCTCGGCTCGTAGTCAATGCCATCTCTGTGCGTGTGAGAGGGAGCTTTCCGAGCATCACTTAGTCCAAACTTGTTGTACACGTATCTGCCATAAATCCGGTAAGCCAGCAAGAGGATAATCGCAGAAATCAATAAAAGTATGGATAAGCTCATGGGAAATTTCGAAAGGGATATTGGAAAGATTGGGTTCGAATTGAATTTCAAAGTACTAAAAAATAGTTCGTGTAAAAAGAGAATTTCTCCAAATGGAGCGCAAGGAGTTACCTATTAGGAAAAAGAAGAAAATTTTTAATATGAGAGTTTCAAACTAAATTTGTCACCTTTGAGGTGTTAGATCAATCAGAATAGTTGTATGGCGTGGTTTAAGAGAACTGACAAAGGCATTAAAACTTCCACAGCGGATAAAAAAGATACACCGGATGGGTTGTGGTTTAAGACCCCAAGTGGGACGATCGTTCATACCCGGGAATTGAAAAGTAATGCCTATGTATCTCCTACCGATGATTTTCATGTGAAAATTGGTTCAAAGGAGTATTTCGAAATACTTTTTGACAACAACACCTTTACCGAATTGGATGCTGAAATGAAATCTGGAGATCCTCTTCATTTCGTTGATACCAAATCCTATTCCTCCCGAATTGAGGCGACCATTTCCAAATCCGAATTGAACGATGCAGTGAGATCGGCCTATGGAAAAATGAATGGACAAGAGCTTGTGATCGCCTGCATGGACTTCAACTTTATTGGGGGGTCTATGGGGTCTGTAGTGGGTGAAAAAATTGCTAGAGCGATTGATCACTCCCTAAAGCATAAAATTCCTTTTTTGATGATTTCCAAATCTGGGGGTGCACGAATGATGGAAGCAGGGTTTTCCTTGATGCAAATGGCCAAGACCTCTGCCAAACTAGCCTTGCTGGACAAAGCAGGAATTCCATACATCTCCTTACTCACCGATCCTACGACAGGTGGGGTGACAGCTTCTTATGCTATGTTGGGTGATTTTAACATTGCCGAACCTGGAGCCTTAATTGGATTTGCAGGGCCTCGCGTCATTCGTGAGACCATTGGTAAGGATTTGCCCAAAGGATTTCAGAGTTCCGAATTTGTGTTGGAACACGGATTTTTGGACTTCATAGTCGATAGAAGGTTGTTGAAAGTGAAGTTGAGCACTTTGCTAAACCTATTGAAGAATTAATCAGTTAGAATACCGGTAAGAAGTCAGGAATATCCTCCAAATTTGCCAATATTTTTGGCTTGCATTCCTGATTAATAAATATATTTGTGCTCCCAAAAACGGGGTTTTCCTACGAAAAAGAAAAAATAAGAGTTCATGGGTTCTGTAATTATTACTTCCATTATTGCCTTCACAGCCATTATCCTGCTGTTGGTATTTATTCTCCTATTTGCCCAGTCCAAGCTGGTGAATTCTGGGGATGTTAAGATTATCATCAACGGGGATGAAAGTAACCCAATTGTCGCTTCTGCGGGTTCAAGTTTGCTTTCTACTTTAGGCAATCAAAAAATCTTCCTTCCTTCGGCTTGTGGTGGAGGAGGTACTTGCGCGATGTGTAAGTGTATTGTAGACGATGGAGGTGGAGATGTATTGCCTACCGAAGTAGGTCACTTGAGTCGTGCTGAGCAGCAAGGACATGTTCGTTTGGCTTGCCAAGTGAAAGTAAAGCAGGACATGAAAATCCGTGTTCCTGAGGAAATCTTCGGAATCAAAAAGTGGGAGTGTGAGGTCATCTCCAACTACAACGTATCTACGTTTATCAAGGAATTTAAAGTAAAACTACCTGAGGGAGAAATTCTTCATTTTGAGGCAGGAGGATACATTCAAATTGATGTGCCGGCCATTACGGTCAACTTTAAGGACATGGACATCACTCCACATCCAGAGTTGGGTCACCCAGCAGACGTGTACAAGAGTGACTGGGATAAGTTTGGATTGTGGGATTTGGTGATGAAAAATGACGAACCCCTATTCCGAGCCTATTCCATGGCCAACCACCCTGCTGAAGGAAATATCGTGATGTTGACCATCCGAATCGCCACTCCACCATGGGATCGAGCCAACAACCGTTGGATGGATGTCAATCCAGGGGTATGCTCCTCTTACGTATTTGGATGCAAGCCAGGTGATAAAGTGATGATCTCTGGTCCTTATGGAGAATTCCACATCAATCCTACCCAAAGAGAGATGATTTACATCGGGGGTGGTGCAGGTATGGCTCCATTAAGAGCACAGATCTTCCACCTTTTCCATACCGAAAAAACGAACCGTAAAGTTTCGTACTGGTACGGAGGTCGTTCC
>JBANGF010000273.1:0-5380 GCA_037975655.1 Bacteroidota bacterium
TAAGTGGAATTTTGATCCTGCTAATTATCGGAGGTATTTACTTTGAATTGCAGACCCCAGGGATAGGTTTTCCGCTTGCCCTAGCAATATGTGCCGCACTTCTATATTTTATCCCCTATTACCTCAATGGATTGGCTGAAAATTGGGAGATTTTAGCCTTTGTCATTGGAATTATTCTGCTCGCCATAGAGTTTTTTGTAATACCGGGTTTCGGAATTTTTGGGGTCGCTGGAATTGTACTCACCTTAGGTGGGCTAGTACTCGGGATGCTCCCCAACGAGGCATTTGATTTCGAATGGGTGTCTTCCTCTCAACTAGTTGAAGCCTTACTGACCGTGATATTGGCTGCTTTGGCCGCCGTTGGATTAGTTTTTTGGCTTACCCCAAAAGTAAATGAATGGGGTGCTTTCAAGCACCTAACCTTAGCTACCACCCAAGACCGTTCCCAAGGCTATATAGCAAGTGTGTATTCCGAAAGTCTGGTTGGGAAAATTGGGACCGTCCACTCCAGGCTTCGACCTAGCGGCAAAGTGGAACTGGATGGCGAAATCTTTGATGCTTATTCTCGAGGGGAGTTTTTGGAAAAAGGAGAATCTATTGAAGTAATTTCTACCGAAGGAACCTCGCTTCGTGTGAAAAAATGGGAAGGCTAAGGTCAAAATTGGTTAATTTTAACGGATGAATTCTTTAGGATTACTATACACCCGAATCGGAGAAGAATCAATTCAGGACCTTTCGAAAAGCTTCTATCTGGAAGTCAGTAAAATTCCTGAATTGCGAAGCCTATATCCAGAAGATTTAGATGCCGCCGAACGACGCATCTACTTATTTTTGGTACAGGCTCTGGGTGGTCCTCAGACCTATTCCGAAGAACGGGGACATCCTAGACTACGCATGCGCCACATGCAATGGAAAATAGATTCAAAAATGCGATCCCATTGGATAAATGCCATGTTGCACGCATTGGATAAAGTTCACTTAGAACAGGAAGTTCGAGAAGACCTACTGCAGTATTTCACCCAAGTCGCAAACGCAATGATCAACTATGACTAAGTGGAGTGACCGGTTCTACACCTATTATGCGGCAGTAACATTTGTGCTAACTTTTGCCTTACTATTCCCTGCCTTTCTACTATGCATTTGGGTGCGTAAGTGGAATAAATACGGGAGAAAAATTAACCAGTATTGGGCAAAAATCTACTTTTCAATGATTTTTCTTCCAGTAAAGGTGGAACTTGAAGGAAAACTTGAAAAAGGGAAACCCTATATTTTCCTTGCAAACCATTTCAGTTACCTGGATGTTGCCATGATGGGCTTTGTGCCTGGAGATGCAGTTTTTGTGGGAAAGGCATCTATTCGTAAGGTTCCTTTTTTCGGGTATTATTTTAAGAACCTACACATTGCAGTAGATCGCAGCCGTGTAAAAAGTAGAGCTGAAACCATGCGGAGGGCAGGTTTGGCATTGGATCGAGGGAGTAGTATGGTCTTGTTTCCCGAAGGGGGCATCTACACCCAGAACCCACCCTATCTGGTGTCCTTTAAAAATGGGGCCTTCCGATTAGCCCTAGAGAAACAAATCCCCATCATTCCTGTCACCTTATCCTACAATCACGTAATTTTGGCTGACCAAAAAGAATTGATTTTAAAGCGAACACCCGCAAAAATGGTGTTGCATCAGGCGCTCAATCCTTCTGAATTTGACTCGGAGGATTCACTAAAGCAACGTTGTTTTGAAGTGATCCAAGAGCAATTACTACGGGATAATCCAATCACAAGTCTACAGCAAGTTTCTAACCCTAGTGTAAATTCCTAACCCTGCTTCCCGCCTCATGAAAATTGATCAACCTACGCTACAGAAAATTGCCCATTTGGCGCGACTTAATTTTGATGCAAGGGCAGCAGAAAAAATGAACAAAGACCTTTCCCAGGTTTTGGAATGGGTAGAACAACTGCAGGAAGTAGATACCGAAAATTTACAGCCCCATACCAACATGTCATCGGAAATCAATGCTTTTCGTGTCGATGAGGTAGGCGAGCAACTTGGGCATGAGCAGGCCCTGAAAAATGCACCGAAAGAAGAAAATGGATTCTTTTTAGTTCCCAAAGTAATGGAATAATATGCCCATTGAATCCAAGACAAACTTTTTAGTAAAATTATTCTTATCCCTTTTTTTGGGAGTTGGTGCAATACTAGCAGGTTATGGTATTTACGGGACGACCAATTCCAGTCCCAATCTCCTGGTGGGAGCTTTTGTGGATCGTCTGCCCGTACCTTTCTCTAACCTAAACATTGGCACCTTTCAAATCCCCATACAGGTAGACCAATTTATCGTATTTCAAAACTATCAGGTAGTCCCCTACCCGATGGGTACTACAGAAAATCTTATTTTTGGAGGTTTTATTTTACTCCTTTCAGTGACCGTCCTTGCTACACTGAGCCAGTTTAAAAAATTTCCATTTTTAGGTGCTGGAATAGGCTGGATCCTGATGCTAACTCTAGCCAATTTAAACGGATTAAATATTGGAGGTGCAAGCTCTAACCTTCCGCTATTACTACTTTTAACTGCTACCCTGCTTCCAACCATCTATTTCCATATTTGGGGAAACCATCTTACCTATTGGATCCGTTGGACAGCACTTGCCCTCACAACTGGAGGTACCATTGCCCTTCTCATTTCCCTAAGCCCCATCCTTCGGCCAGAGCTCTACCTTGCAGAACAAAGTTTAATGATCGGTTTAGGCCTGAGTATTGCCTGGATTTTCTGGCAAGGACATGCCGTACTTTCCGGACTCTTGGTGCTTGTTTCCAAAGCAAATGCTGGAGTTCGTGGCAAAACAAGTATTCAGTTTTCAGGAATTACATTCCTTTATCTCGGGCTACTTTTCTATTTGCTCCTCCACCTAAAAAGTGAAGTCAGCCTCCCATTTGAAGGTTTTTCCATCCTCTACCTTGTATTCCCTTTAGGTCATATTGGATGGTATTCTACTCAGGAAAAGTTAGCCCAGAGGGATAATTTAGCTAGTTCCAAACCCATCCTGCAAACCCTTTACCTGCTAGGCTTTACTTGTGCTTTGTGGACGATTTGGAAATTGACCTTATCACACAATCAGGCAGGTGAAGAATTGATCAAGCACTTGCTTCTTTATTCCCAAATTGGCTTTTCCCTATTCTTTTTCATCTATGTAGCGATCAATTTTTTTCCATTGATGAATCAAGGAAAGGCTGTTCATGCAGTGATCTTCAAACCTTTTGTAGTTCCCTACTACCATCTCCGAATCGGCGGAACCATTGCGTTTTTAGTAATTACCACCTACTTAGAAGCCGCCATTGCTTTCCAAGCCAGTTCCTTAACTAACAATATACTAGGAGATTACTACTACCAAACGAATCAAAAACTTGAAGCAAGCATACTCTACGAAAATAGTTGGGATCGGTACCGCTACAACCCCAAGGCTAAAAACCTGACGGCTCAAATCTTATTTGAACTGAACCAACCGAGTTTGGCAAAAGAACACTTGGAGGAAAGTTTTGATCTGGCTCCACAAGTCGACAATATCCTCTTGTTGGTGGAGCGATTGCAGCAAGAAAACAAGCCCTTGGAGGCAGTATTCTACTTGGAAAATGGGTTGAACTTCTTTCCAGGGAATCCCTACCTCTCCCAAAACCTAGCCTTACTTTACACCTTGCTCAAGAAGGAAAAAGAAGCAGTTGCCTTGTTGTCCTCATTGCCAAAGGATAATCCGACAGCAGAAGCAAATTGGCTTGCCTTGCAATTAAAGTTGGGCAATAAGGTGGATCCACCCAGCCATCAAGAAGACCTGATCGTCAGCATCAATTGGGTAGCGGCAGCGCGGAAAAATGGACTTGAATTGAAGGCCGATATCCTAGCGGGCTTGAAAAGTAAACTTGAACAGGAAAAATCCCCTCTCCTGATCCAGGCAGGCTACCGCAATTTGTTGGCTACCCAAAACCTTGAAGATCCATCAACCGATATTGCCTTTTTAGATTCACTAGCAAAAAGGGAAGACTTTTTGGAGTATTCCATGCAGGTGCAAGAAACAGCCATTTTGAGGAGTTTGGGAGCAGGAAGAATCAACGAGGCAGTCAAAAATTTGAATGGGCTCGCCTTCCGAAATCCTGGAGATGCAGCCTATTACCTCAACTTGTCCGGGCTCATTCTCGCCCAGCAACTCGATTTTGAAAAGGCTGCCAAAGATTTTGCCTTTTCGGCCGAAAAAGGATTTCAGGCACCATTACCTATTCATGAAGCAATTCGAACTTGGCAAGAATCAGTAATTAAGGTGAATGGAAAAAACAATCCTCTCCAACCTGAGCTGGCATTCTTGGGGACATTTAACCAAATTCATTCCCAAAAGCTATTTGCAGATTGGAAAAATATCCCTTCGACAGGATTTAAATTGGAAGTTGCCTTAAAGCTATTGAGCCACAAGGCACATGGACTAACCATCCAGCAACTTCAGGAACTTGGAAATTATTTAATAGGAAAAGTGGAGCGTGAGGCAGACCTAACTACTTTTCTAGCCCAGCCCGACTTGACAAATCCAAATTCACTTAGAGCCTTTGCACGATTTATTGGTTCTTCCGAAGAACTAACGGCGAATCCTTACTTCTGCCCCTTGATTTGGAGTGCAACCATGCAAACCCAAGATAAATTACAAGCCTATGAACTCCTTCAAACTGCCAGTGAATTCACTAAAGATCCACTTATCTGGGCTAAAAAAATAAAGGCAGCTCAAGAACTTGGATTGGATGGTTATGCCTCCGAAGCACGGGAAGAAATGAAGTCCTGGATGAGTGAAGCAGAAATTGAAGCAGTTTTGGGGGAGATCTATTGAGAGATTTCATGTATTTTTAATTCAAATGAGTACCTTTCCGTATTGCTAAACCAACCAGTAAACTTTTACACCATGAGCAAAGTCATTGAAACACACGAGATCAATAAAACCTACAAAATGGGTTCTGAAATTATTCAGGCATTGAAATCGGTAAGCATAAGCGTAAATAAAGGAGAATACGTCGCCTTCATGGGTCCCTCGGGTTCGGGAAAGTCTACCTTGATGAACATTATCGGATGCTTGGATTCACCCACCTCTGGCAGCTACATTCTTGCAGGAAAGGATGTCAGCGACATGAGTGAAAACGAGTTGGCGGACATTCGTAACAAAGAAATTGGCTTTGTATTCCAAACATTTAATCTGTTGCCTCGAGCCACTTGCTTGGAAAATGTAGCCCTTCCCCTGGTTTATGCGGGTTATTCCAAATCAGAGCGAGAGGAGATTGCCTTCAAGGCATTGGATAATGTAGGATTGGGAGATCGAACCACCCACAGGCCCAACGAACTTTCAGGTGGGCAGCGTC
>JBANGF010000292.1:0-3490 GCA_037975655.1 Bacteroidota bacterium
GGCCCAAGTAATGGGCAATGGCTCCGTAACTGGTCACTCGGCCCGCAGGAATCTCGCGTACTACCTGGTATACCCAATCAAAGTAATTCCCCTTTGCGGAGTTCATAGTTCCAGTCGATAAGTGCTTGGTTGATGGATTTTTTTACTTGGATCTCCGTCTGCTTTTCGCCGGATTTGATTGGAAATTGGTAGCGAATCAGTAAGTTTTCTGTTCTTCGCTCCAAGATATTAAGTTGAGCACCTTCTTTGGTGACTACCTCTGGAAATTGCCCTAAAATCACTCGGAGTGAATCCTCAAGTTGGCTGAGGTGGATTTCATTTTTGGAGGTAATCTCGGCATCAAAGATGACCTGATGGGTGTTGTTTTTGGAAAAATTGACCACATCTTCGGACAAGGCCATGGTGTTGGGAATCAAAATGATTTCCCCAGCATCGTTTTTCAATACCATATTGATCAGGGTAATGTCTCGAATAAAGCCAGTATGTCTTCCGATTTGAATCTTGTCGCCGATTTCAAGTTGGTCTGAAAACATCATGATCAAGCCATTCACAATGTTGGTGATGTAGTCCTTGGTCAGCAAGGCAATGGCAGCAGCCACGATGGTGATGCTGGTCAAAAATTCCAAGGGCTGGATTCCAAAAGCAAGCATCAGGGAAATAAGCACCGCAATCAGGTTGAGCAAAAATTCGATTCGATCAATCCCTAGCATAAAGTTGGGTTGCACCTTGGTTTCCTCCCGCTGTTGCAGGTAAATCCGTAGCGTGATGATTCTCCCTAAGGAAAAAATTAGGTTGGCGCTTAATAGGAAAATAAGGGCTCGGATAATGTGGTTTAAGACCTCGTATTTTGCTAAAAATGGAGAGACTACGGTGTTACCGGCATAGAAAATCTCTAAAATAATGAGGAGAATGAGTTTAACTGCAAAGTAGGTTTTGCGCACATTTTCCTTAACTCGGATGCTGCTTTTGAGATGGTTCATGGTTCAATCGAAAAATTAACCCTATTTTAGCAAATATAGGAAGGATTTGACGGACTGATGAGCAGAAATATAGTAATTACAGGAGCAGCAGGTGCCTTAGGCACTGCCGTAGTGGGAAAGTTTAGGCGGGAAGGCTATTACGTCATTGCGCTTGTACGTCCAGAGGCCAATGAGCAAGCGCTGGAAGCCGATGTTACTTACGAAGTGGATGTGACGGACGAAGTAGCGGTTCAAGAATTTGTTTCTGAGTATGAGGTTCAATTTGGGGACTTAGAGGCCATCGCGATGCTCGTAGGAGGGTATGCTCCAGGCGATTTGGAGACAACCCGACAGCAGGAACTTACCCAGCAAATCCAACTCAATTTTTTTAGTGCATTTACGGTGGCTACCGCCTTTCTCCCACTTCTAAAAAAGCAGCAGCGGGGAGCTTTTCTATTTGTAGGAGCTCGAACA
This sequence comes from Bacteroidota bacterium, assembly GCA_037975655.1. Taxonomy (GTDB): domain Bacteria; phylum Bacteroidota; class Bacteroidia; order Cytophagales; family Cyclobacteriaceae; genus Algoriphagus. Next base: position 1,434 of record JBANGF010000292.1, read on the forward strand.
GCCTTAGAACCCAAGGAAGCAAAAGGAGCAGTGGCCTATGCCTTGAGTAAGCGTTTAGTCAATTCATTGGCGGAAATTATAGCGGAGGATGTAAAAGAAACTGACATCCGCACCCATGTATTTGTACCAAGTATCTTGGATTCCGAAGCCAATCGATCCGCCATGCCCACCGCTGATTTTTCAAAATGGGTGAATCCTTCCGATATTGCGGAGGCAATGCACTATGCAGTCAATACCCCAGCCTTAACCAACATGACCTTTACACTCTATGGAGGGATTTAACTTTCAACCTAAAAAATGGATTCTAGCAGGGATTCTTGTCTGCTTACTTGGGCTTCCTACCCTTGCTCAAACTCCTGAACAGGAGGTTGAGGCAGTCATTCGCTCCCTGTTTGAGGGGATGAAACAAAAAAATGCCGATCAGGTGGCTGCTGCCTTTTCCGCAGAGGGTTTGATGCAAACTGTGCAGCAGAAGCCTGAAGGGACCAGTATTGGCAGTAATTCAGTAGCCGATTTTGTCAATCGAATTGCCAATACACCTGCAGGAACTGTACTGGATGAGCGCATCCTTTCTTACCAAATCAAAGTAGATGGATCTATGGCGAGTGCATGGACTCCCTATCAATTTTATGTAAACGACACCTTTTCTCATTGCGGAGTGAATTCCTTCCAGCTAGTGAAACTGGCAGAAGGATGGAAAATCGTCTACATCATCGATACCCGAAGAAAAGAACCCTGTCAAGAGTAATTTGTATGAATAAATTTAAAAGCGAAGTCTACCAGACTGCAATCACCCAATTGAAACAAAAAGAAGCCCTTCTTGCCGAAGAGCGAAAAAATATCATTGAAAGTATCCTCGAAGAGGAAAAAAATAGTGCGGGAGATAAGTACGAGACGAGTCGGGAAACCATGACTCAGGATCTCAACTCATTAGAAAAGCAAATCAAACAAAGCAATTTGGACTTGGAAGAATTGTATCGACTCCAAACCATCAAAGATACCCCTCCAACCGTGCAAGAAGGGGCACTAGTACAACTGGGAACCGAATGGTTTTTGTTGGCCGTCAGTGTGGGGCAGGTAAAAGTTGGAGATAAGTCCGTGTTTTTGTTAAGCAAAAACTCTCCCCTTGGAGAACTTCTAGTCGGTAAGAAAAAGGGAGAGACGATTCAGTTTCGAGGAAAGCCCCAATCCATCACCGAAATTCATTAAGTAGGCGGATTAGATGACACTACTATTAGCTAGCGACCAAGATTGATTTGTAAATATTCAATTTTACGAGCGTATTGATAAGCTATTTGCAATAAAAGGAGGCTTTTGTTTCACTTTTATTGATAATTCTATTTTTTTCCAGTAAAATTGAATGTCAATTGCTTCAGAAATGATTTTTCCAATTTCCAACATCGGCTTGAGTTTGCCTTCACGGATCGGCGTAAGTATTGCTGGTGCATTTTCCCCGAAGGTTTGGAATGGGCAATTTTGGCAGGAGTCATTGTCCATGCAAGGGTAGATTTTTAGTTCTACTTGGATTCTTAATCCGACCCACTCTTTTCCTATCCATTTCATCATGAAAGTCATCAAATTTGGAGGTTCCTCAGTAGAAAACCCCAACAACATCCAGCTAGTATTTCAGATCATTCAAGGTCAACTCCAGAAATCGGAATTGGTGGTGGTCTTCTCTGCCTTTGGAGGGGTGACTGAGCAACTTTTTGCGCTAGCCAACCTGGCAAAATCAGGAGATCTAGGCTATAAGACGGCATTGCTAGCCCTGGAGCAAAGGCACTTGGATATGGCCAATGCGTTACTAGGGAATGAAAAAAGAGAGAAAGTTGACACCTTCATCCGCCAACGCTTCCACGAGCTGGAAGATCTCTACCACGGAATCTTCCTGATCAAAGAACAATCTCCGCGAACCCTGGATTATGTGGCAAGCTTTGGAGAGCGATTGAGTACCTTTATTCTCGCAGAGGCATTAACAGCACAGGGAATACCCACTTGTTTTGTGGATGCACGAGAGATCATCCGAACCGATGATCGCTTTGGGCAGGCTCGTGTAGACG
>JBANGF010000293.1:0-11281 GCA_037975655.1 Bacteroidota bacterium
TTTTGAAAAAACGTGAGGTAATGCACCAACAACAGCAACAGCAGCACACAAGAAAACGGACGGTAAAAAGAGGGAAGCAAAATAAACACGGCTAGGGTCGCAAAGATGCCTAAAAAGGAAAGGCTGCGAATCCATTGGATGAGTTGAAGCGAAGGATAGACCTGTGCAATGGAAAGAAACCCATCCTGTCGATCTTCCTCTCGATCCAAAAAGGAGAGCATCCAAAGATTGAGCAAAGCCAACACAAAAAATAAGGCCGCAAAAATCAGGACTGCCCAGTTCAAGTCTGCTGCTTCAGCACGAAGCAGGGGGAGCCAAATCGTACCCACTACATAGAATAAGGCGATGGATACCTCCTTCAAGAGGACCGGACCAAATTTTTGAATCGCCCAGCGACAACCAAACATGGATAACGCCAAAATCAAAGTCAGTTGGAATTCCTTGCCCCATCCCATCCAGAAAAATGCCCCCACAAGTCCTGAACCCACCGCAATAAGGATTCCCACACCAAGCAAGACTTGGTACCTTCGATGGAATGCCCTTCGAGGAGAAGAGGTATTCGCAATTTTTCGAGCATCCAGCAAATGGTCCAGGTTGTAAATCGTCCAAACAGCCAGGCCCAACAAGATATAGGCATGCCAGTCCAAGGATACATGCAGCAGTTCCTGGAAAAAATAGAGACTAGCCATCGCCCCAATCACCACGTCAAGGGATAGCCAAGAAATAAGCTGAAAAATTCGTTGGATTAGCCTCATCGCCTAAATTTAGAGCCAAGGAGGGAGAGTGCCCAAGGAATACTGGATTTTTAGGTAAGATTTTCTACATTTAATCATCCCGACAAGGGAACACAACGCTACTAATCCACAACCCAAAACCATGAAAACCTACTTATCACTCGTAGCACTGCTGCTACTTCCCCTACTTACCCTAGCCCAAGAACCCATCAAAATAGCCTTTGTAGGCAATAGCATCACCCAAGGACCTGGAAGAGACAACCCTGGATCTTTTCCCTTGCAAGTAGGTCAAATCCTAGGAAATGCTTATGAGGTAAAGAATTTTGGTGTGAGTGGGCGCACCCTTTTGAAGAAAGGAGACTTCCCTTACTGGAATGAACCCCAGTTCCAACAGGTAAAAGATTTTCGTCCAGATGTCGTGCTTATCAAGTTGGGTACCAACGATTCCAAACCTCAAAACTGGGCGCATAAGGCGGAGTTTGTTCAAGACTACCTAGACTTGATTTCTGAGTTTCGGGACCACATGCCCAAGGATGGCAAAGTGTACGTGATCCTCCCTGTGCCTGTCACCCGGATCAATTTTGGAATTACTCCTGACGTCATGAACAACGAGCAGCGCCTGATGCTTTTTGAAATCATCCAAAAGTCAGGCGCAGAAGTCATCGATCTGTACACCCCTTTGATGGACCGACCTGAGTTATTACCAGATGGAGTACACCCCAATGCCGAAGGGCTGAGCATCATGGCTCGAGTGATCAGTAGAAGGATTCGAATGTAAATCTGGCAACCCCTAAAAACAAAAAACCACAGCCTGGATCAGGCTGTGGTTTTTTTATGATTTGTAGAAATTACTTTCCTGCCAGTGCATTTGCACCCGCGACAATTTCGAGGATTTCATTAGTGATGGCTGCCTGACGTGTACGGTTGTACATCAACTTCAACTCTTTAAGTAATTCACCTGCATTTTCAGTTGCCTTATCCATCGCAGTCATTCGTGCCCCATGCTCAGAGGCATTGGATTCTAGCACTGCCTTGTAAAACTGGATCCGCAAAGAAATAGGCACCAACTCTTCAATGATGTAGGTACGAGAAGGCTCCAAGAGGTAATCTGTTTCCGTAGCAGCAGCCTCTCCCTCCTGTGGGGCCATCGGCAAGAACTGTTCTACACGTACTACCTGGGTAGCTACATTCTTGAACTCATTGAACACCAAAACCACTTGATCGTAGTCTGCTGCCAAAAAGCCATCCATTGCAAAGGATGCAGCTTCCTTAACTACATCAAAATTCAAATTCTGGAATACCCCGAAATAGGTGTCAATTACCTGGTAATTGGACTTCTTGTAGTATTCGTAAGCTTTTTTACCGAGCGGAAGAACGGTAATTTCAGCGCCTTCAAATTGCTCCTTGATGGCTAGGTTAGTGGCCTTTAAAATATTGGTGTTGAATGCACCGCAAAGTCCCTTGTCCGAAGTCACAGGAATCAACAACACCTTCTTCACTTCACGCTTGGCCGCAAACACAATGTCTGAGTCCCCTTCAGAGGCAGCAGATACATTGTTTAGGATTGCAGTCAACTTTTGTGAATAAGGACGCATTTGAACGATCTTTTCTTGCGCTCTTCGCAACTTAGCAGCGGAAACCATTTTCATGGCTTTCGTGATCTGCTGCGTCGATATGACCGAGTTTATTCGTTGCTTTACTTCCTTTAAGTTAGCCATCAGAGATTGCTTTGTGCGTATAACAAGCCCTGCCAGCAAGCCGGCAGGGAATTAATGGTATTTACTTTGCGTACTTAGGTGCTAGTTCAGCAGCAGCAGTAGCAAGAATTTTGCCTGCGCCATCGATATCACCTTTCAAAATCAATTGGATTGCTTCTGGGTAAGAGGCATCCAAGAGTAGGTAAAACTCTTTCTCAAATGCTCTTGCCTTTTCTACAGGCACAGTGTCCATCAAGCCTTTCGTAGAGGCATAGATGATCGCTACTTGATGCGCTACAGATACCGGAGCATACTGCGCTTGCTTCAAGATTTCCTGGTTACGACGACCACGCTCGATTGTACGCTTGGTAGAAGCATCCAGGTCAGATCCAAACTTAGCAAAGGCTTCCAATTCACGGAATTGCGCTTGGTCAAGTTTCAAGGTACCTGCTACCTTTTTCATGGATTTGATCTGTGCGTTACCACCCACTCGAGATACGGAGATACCTACGTTGATCGCAGGACGGATACCGGAGTTGAATAGGTTGGTTTCCAAGAAAATCTGACCGTCTGTAATGGAAATTACGTTAGTCGGGATATAGGCAGAAACGTCACTGGCCTGAGTTTCGATGATTGGCAATGCAGTCAAAGAACCTCCACCCTTTACCAAAGGACGAATGGAATCAGGAAGATCATTCATTTCTTTCGCAATCGCGTCAGACTGGTTGATTTTTGCAGCTCTTTCCAATAGTCTAGAGTGTAGGTAGAATACGTCACCTGGATAAGCTTCACGTCCTGGAGGTCTTCTCAAAAGCAAGGACACTTCACGGTAAGCTACCGCCTGCTTGGAAAGGTCATCATAAACTACAAGCGCTGGACGACCGGTATCTCTAAAGAATTCACCAATCGCTGCACCTGTAAATGGTGCAAAGAATTGCATTGGAGCAGGATCAGATGCTGGAGCAGCTACGATTACAGTGTAAGGCAATGCACCCCCTTTTTCAAGAGCGGCAACTACACCTGCTACGGTAGAGGCTTTTTGTCCAATCGCTACATAGATACAATACACAGGTTCGCCTTTGTCGTAGAATTCTCGTTGGTTAAGAATGGCATCAATTACAACAGCAGTTTTACCTGTCTGACGGTCACCAATTACCAATTCACGCTGACCACGTCCAATTGGAATCATCGCGTCAATAGACTTGATACCAGTTTGTAGCGGCTCAGTTACTGGCTGACGGTAGATTACACCTGGAGCCTTACGCTCCAAAGGCATTTCATACAAGTCGCCAGTGATTGGGCCCTTGCCATCGATAGGATTACCCAAAGTGTCAACTACACGGCCCAGCATGCCTTCACCCGCTTGGATGGAGGCAATCTTCTTGGTACGCTTTACAGTATCACCTTCTTTGATTTGCTTGGAATCTCCAAAAAGTACGGCACCGACATTGTCTTCTTCGAGGTTAAGAACCATGGCTTTTAGGCCATTGTCAAACTCCAACAATTCACCGGCCTGAGCCTTTGAAAGTCCATAGATACGGGCTACACCATCCCCTACTTGGAGGACTGTTCCCACTTCTTCTAGTTCGGCTTCAGTTCTGGCTCCAGAGAGTTGTTCTCTCAAAATTGCCGAAACTTCATCAGGTCTTACTTCTGCCATGATAGGATACGATTGAGTATTTTCGTTAAAACTGTTTTTCGTAATGATTTTGAGTAAACTGCACGCGTAGGGCGTTTAGTTTGCTGCTAATGGATTCGTCGAGCTGTCGGTCGTTGACGTTGAGCACAAAGCCTCCGATAAGTTCTGGATTGATTTTTTCCTCCAGCTGCACTTCTTTCATTCCACTGATCTGCTTTACAAGCGCAATAAGTTGCGTTCGTTGTGTAGCAGTCAAAGCCGAAGAACTAACCACTTCAGCTACTTGAATGGATTTATGAAGGTTATACTGCGCAATAAACTCACGTGCCACATCTAAGAGGATACTTTCTCTATTCTTTCTAGAGACAATCTCAAAGAAAGAGAGGGTAAGTGGGCTTGCTGCTTTAGCAAACAAGGCCTTCAATACCTTTAATTTTTTGTCTGAGCCCAACACCGGATTGGCAAGCGCATTTCCAAGCTCACGGGTAGCTTTACCCATGGCGGCTAGATTTTTGAAATCTTCAAATACCCCTTCCAGCTGTCCTTTCTCAATGGAAAGGTCCAAAATGGACTTGGCGTATCTGGAGGCAACGCGATGGTTTGACATGCCGAATTAGTTAAGCTTAAGGTCTTTGATAAATTGATCGACTAGCTCCACTTGAGCCTTATCGTCGGACAATTTCTTTCTGAGCAATTTTTCTGTGACTTCCAAAGTCAGCAAAGCCACTTGGTTTTTCACTTCAGTTAGAGCTGCTTTCTTCTCTGTTTCAATAACTGCCTTTGCGGATTCAATCAACTGCGCACCTTGTTTGGAAGCTTCGGTTTTGGCATCTTCAATCATTTTGACAGAAGCCTCCTGTGCTTTTTTCAAGATAACATCTCGCTCAAGTCTGGCTTCCTGAAGCAATTTTTCATTTTCTGCCTTCAAGTTGGCCATTTCATTTCTAGCTTGTTCAGCGGACTTCAATGCACCATCAATGCTTGCCTCACGTTCAGCCAAAGAGGCCAACATTGGTTTCCAAGCAAATTTTACTAGAATAAACAAAAGGGCTAAAAAGCCAATGAGTTGCCAGAAAATCAGGCCGGCACTAGGTATGATTAGATCCATAGTAGGGAGGATTAATTTCGTTTTTGTTCAAAAGAAAGGGATTGGCCTAGCGCCAATCCCTACTCATTTTGTCTTAGAAGAAGGCGATGCCACCTGCGTTCAATGCAATAAGCAAACAAATTACTACTGCAAACAGGGCAACCACCTCAATCAAAGCTGCAATGATAAGCATGGCAGTTTGGATCTTGCCAGCAGCCTCTGGCTGACGAGCGATAGATTCCATTGCCTGGCCACCAATACGACCAACACCAAGACCTGCGCCAATCGCAACAAGTCCAGCACCGATACCAGCACCCATAAGTGCAAATCCAGCAGTCAATAAGATAGAAGTTAACATAAACATTGGTTTTATAAATTGAAGAAAGAAATTACAGATTAATGATGATCGTCGTGATGGTGCTCAGCTACAGCACTGCCAATGTACATCGCAGAAAACAGCGTAAATACATAGGCTTGAATCGTGGCTACGAGCAACTCTATCACGTTGATAAAGGTTACCATGATTGTAGATAGCACTCCAATCGAGTAGGATTCAAAGATGAATACCAACGCGATGAAGGAAAGGATTACGATGTGACCCGCAGTGATGGCTACAAACAATCGGACCATCAAGGCAAAAGGCTTGGTGAATAGGCCGATAAATTCAACCAGTACCATGATCGGCAAAAGGGCTGCAGGTACGCCAGGAGTGGCAAATACGTGCTTCCAATAGTCCTTGTTTCCGTTGACATTGACAATCACAAAAGTGATCATCGCTAGGGTAAAGGTCACGGCAATGTTTCCGGTAAGGTTAGCTGCACCAGGCAGTAGTCCCAATATGTTTCCTGTCCAAATAAAGAAAAACAAGGTTAAGAGGTAGGGAACAAATTTTTGATACTTTGGACCTATTGATTTGTGTGCGATTTCATCACGTACAAAGATGACAATAGGCTCTACAAAGGATGCTGCCCCTTTGGGAGCTACAGCACCGTTTTTCTTATAATGATTAGCAGCTGAAAGTGTTACATAAAGCACAAAGACAACCACTAAAAATAGCATCACCACATTCTTAGTGATGGAAAAATCCAGGATTGATCCGCCATCTACTCTTCCCAAATGATCGTGGTCATCAATGTAGATTCCATGGTGAGCATATTCCTTACCAAACTTGTGGGTTTCAGGATTTTGAAAATCACTGGAAGTGTAAAATTCAAGTCCTCTATCTGCCGAATAAGTGATGACGGGGAGCGCTAAAGTAACATGGGTATGACCTATCGTAACGAAATGCCACTCATGGGAATCCTTGATGTGGTGCATGATGAACCCAGTAGGATCTTCTTTGCCTTCTTCCGCTTCCGCACCCGCTGCAAAAGACCCTGAAGAAAAACTCAGTAAAACCACTGAAAATAAAAGACTTAGTACCAGAAATTTGCGCGTCATCTACTCGTTTTTTGGAAGTCTACTTCGAAATCGGGCGCAAGTTAGAAATAAAGATGTAGATATCAAAAATCAGATAAAACAAAAAAATGATAAAGAAATTAGCGATAAACAGAATTATATTTTCCAAATCAAGCACTGCTAGGATGCCAATAAAGCCCAAAGAGCTCAAAATTCGGATGACCATTCCGAGTAATTTCAAAGAGAGCAAATTTTCTGGAGATTTCTGGTAAAGCCATTGGGTCACGACACCCAGTAAATAGGATAGGACAACCACAAATGCAAAAATGCTCCAAATACTTTCATGAATGATTTGAGGCAGGAAAGAACTAAAAAGGAGAATCAACCCTGCCACCACCATCGTAATGACGCCATAATTAAAATGAATCGAAGCCGAAAATTTCATACTTACCTGTCAATTTAAAGAATCAAAATTACTTGGTTTTTGACGAATTGCCTACTTCTATTGCTGCAATGACTTCCACAAGGAATAAAAAGCAATTGCTACAGAAGTGAAGGAACAAAGTAACAACCAAACTGGAAATTTTTGAACCGACTGCTGCTGTATCCACCAGCCCATGGCTGTCCCACCTCCAATGATTGTAAAAAGTTGAAAAGACAAGCCCATGTATTTGACCCAAGGGGGTCCCTGAGGATTTTTCGAATTGGGATTGGACTGATTTGACGTCATTTTTCAAAGTTAATGGATTCCAAATGCAAGAATTCAACACCTCTTAAGAATAATACCTTCACCCCTTCGTTCAGTAAGTGCGGTAAAAACCCTAATTTAGTCTTTTGATTCGTAGCAGCTCAACATGCGCAAACAAGTACGCTATACTTTTGGATTGGTGTTATTTTTTTTGGGAGCCTGCTCTTCCCAACGGGACACCTTTACCAACCGGGCTTTCCACAATCTTACCGCTCACTACAACGCCTATTTTCTAGCAGACACTAAAATTAAGGAAGCGGAAAATCAAGTTCTAGAAAACTATAAGGAGGATTACACCCAAGTCCTACCCGTTTTTATTCCAATTGATTCCACGACTATTCAAGGAAAAAAAGTTTCCTTAGATTCTGCCCGTGAGCTTTCCTCCAAAGCAATCGACTGGCATCGGATATCCAAGTGGGTGGACGATAGCTATTACCTAATTGGGAAAATTGACTACTTGCAAGCTCGAACGGATGATGCCAAAAATGCCTTTCGGTATGTCAATAGCCAGAGCAAAGACAAAAATCTTCGCCATAAAGCACTGATTAGCCTCCTTCGGCTCTACATCGATCAACAGGCCATTGAGGATGCCAATTTTACGATAGATTACCTATCCAAGGAAACGGAAATTAGCAGCCAAAATACCTTTGACTTATACAAAACGCTCGCCTATTACTACGAAACACGATCGGATCAAAATGGAGTAATTGGAGCACTGGACCGAGCCATTAATTATACTTCTGACAAAAAAGAGCGCTCTAGGCTCTATTTCATATTGGCGCAGCGCTACCAGCGGGAAGGAATTGATGCCTTGGCCTTTGATTATTTTCAAAAGTCTCTCGAAGGCAACCCTCCTTATGAGCGAGCCTTCTTTGCCACACTCTATGCTCAGCAAGTAGCCGAACTCAATGCTACAAAGGATCTCAAAAAAGTTAGAAACTATTATGAAGGACTTTACGAAGACCCAAAAAATAAAGACCTCAAAGATGTAGTCATTTTTGAACGAGCCCTATTCGAGGAAAAACAAAACGATATCCCCCTAACACTAGAGCTCCTCCACCAAGCCGCGAAGGAAACAGGTTCTATCCCAAGGCTGAAGGGATACATATACCAAAAACTGGCCGACATCAAGTTCAACCAGTTTAAAGACTACCGGGCCACCAAGTACTACCTAGATAGTGCGCTCACATTTATCAACTCAGAGGATCCCGTAGCCAAGCAACTGACGGAACAAAAGACCAGTTTGGATACCTATGTGTTCCATTTTGAACGCATCGAAAAGAATGACAGCTTAATCCAATTGGCCTCCCTACCCGAGGAGGAACAAGTGCTTCGAGCCGAAAAATTTATTGAAGACGAAAAACAGCTACTTGCCGAACTGAAGAGCAAGACAGAATCCCCCAAGTCAACTTCAATTTTCGACAATCTCCTAGCCTTTGGAGATAAGGCTTCTGGGTCCACCTTCTACTTCGACAACAGTGCTGCCTTACAACAAGGTGCCATTGAGTTTGTACGCACTTGGGGCAATCGCCCTCTTCAGGACAATTGGAGAAGAAAAGCCGCCTTGACTCAGGCTGCAAGTCAGCTGCCTATCCCTGATTCCTCTGATAGTCCCACTGATTCGAGTGCTTCGTCAGATTCAACAGCCATTCCATCGGTAGAAACCCTGCTTGCCTCTATTCCAAAAAGTCCTGAGCAACTGAGTAAAGCCAACGCAGAACTTGAGGAATCCTATTTCGAATTGGGTAAGGTACTTTACTTCCAATTAAAAGAACCCAAAAGAAGTCAGGAGTACCTCGAAGCGCTCGTTCAACAGTATCCCAAAACACTCAAAAAACCAGAGGCCTACTACCTGCTGTATTTAGGACAGAAAGAACTTAATGGAAACTTCAACGTCTATACCCAACTCCTCAACCTGGAGTTTCCGGAATCACCTTACACTTTCTCGGTCAACAATCCACAGGCAAGTGTAGGAAATAAAGCATCCTTGGAATCCGCCAAAGGATACGAGTTCGCGTACGAGGCCTACTATGCAGGCAACTATTCCCAAGCCAGAGAGTTAATTTTTTCAACCTTGGAAAACTATCCTCTTACCCGAAATACAGAGAAATTACTATTGCTCAATGCTATGGTAAGTGGAAAACTTGAATCAAAGGAAGAGTTCAAATCCAAACTGATAACTTTTATTCAAAATGCGAAAGAGCAGGAGTTGATTTCCTTGGCAAAAGCTATGCTCCAGCCCCTGCTCAGTCAGGATGAACGAGATAAAGCAAGTTTTGCTCCAAAAGTTGAGGAAATTACTGTCGCTGAAGAACAGGAAAAGGAAAAAGTAAGTGAAAATGAGGTGAAGGATAGCCCTTACAAGGCTACTGATGACCAAACCCATATATTTGTATTGGCATTGAGCCCAACTGATGTGGAAACGGCCAAAAATTTGCTAAGTGATTTGGAGGCTTTCCATACTCAATCTTTTGCGGGTTCTAGATTACGAACTGGGAATATGAATTTAAGTGCAGACCTATCCATTTACATCATTAGTCCCTTCTCTGACTCAGCGAAAGCGTTAAGCTATTTGAATACATTTCTTGAAAAATTTACCTCAGTTGGATTGATCGAAGAAGTGAAAAACAAAGCCTTCTTTATTTCCATTGAAAACTTCCAAGTTTTGAATAGAACCAAAGATTTGGAAGAATACCGACAGTTCTTTACCTCTACCTACCGATAAATCATGGTTAATCCTGGTCCCTTCACCCGAGAAAATTGGGCATCCAAAACAATCAACTATTTATGGATGGCCTTCTTAGGTGGTCTTGTCTTTTTTGTGCTTTTCGTTTGGATGGTAAGCATCAATTTCCTAGGCCTTTTTGGTTCACTGCCAGATTTCAAAGCCCTGGAAAACCCAGATAGCGAACTTGCTTCAGAGATGGTTTCTGCAGATGGGGTGCTTTTGGGAACTTTTGCTCGCGAAAACCGAAGTCCAGTAACTTATGAGGAACTGGCTCCCAACTTGGTGCAAGCCTTGATTGCAACCGAAGACGAGCGGTTTGAGGACCATTCTGGAATTGACTTACAAGCCATGCTACGCGTATTCGTAAAGTCAATCTTATTGGGTCAAGATTCAGGGGGAGGGTCCACCTTGAGCCAGCAAACTGCTAAAAACTTATTCAAAACAAGAACTGACGCTAGTTCAGGCTTCTTAAGTTCAATTCCTGGCTTACGCATGCTCATTATCAAAACCAAGGAATGGATCGTAGCCACACAGCTGGAGCGCGCCTACACCAAAAATGAAATCCTTACCCTGTACTTGAATACTTCAGAATTCGGTTCCAATGCTTTTGGAATTAAGACTGCATCCAAAACTTTTTTCAACAAAGATCCGAAGGACTTGACCATTCAGGAATCTGCCGTCCTAGTGGGGCTATTCAAAGCTCCTACCTACTACAGCCCAGTCTTTAATCCCGAGAATTCTTTGCGTAGAAGAAATACAGTCTTATATCAAATGGTTAAAAACGAGGTGCTTGAGGAATCGGATTATGATTCGATTTCCAAACTGCCAATTGTGCTGGATTATCGGGTGCAAAACCAAAATCAAGGCCTTGCCACTTACTTTAGAGAGATTGTGAAAGCAGATTTGATCAAGTGGGCCAAAGAAAATCTCAAAGCAGATGGTTCGGCTTACGATATATTTGGAGATGGCCTCAAAATCTACGTAACTCTAGATAGCAGAATGCAGCGCTATGCCGAAGAAGCCATGAGCGAGCACATGGTCGAACTTCAAAAGGCCTTCTATAAGGAAATGGGGGATCGAGATCCTTGGATTGATGAAAGTTGGAAAGTAATTCCTGGCTTTATTGAAACCGCAGTAAAACGTACCGAACGGTACCGCATTTTAAAAGAACGCTACGGGAACCAGACGGATTCAATCAACTTCAAATTGAATGAAAAGAAAAAAATGCGGGTATTTTCATGGGAAGGGGA
>JBANGF010000340.1:0-3833 GCA_037975655.1 Bacteroidota bacterium
TCCAAGAATGAGAATCCTGAGCGTACAGGATTTGCACACTTTTTTGAGCACCTCATGTTTGAAGGTTCTGAAAACATTGACCGCGGTCAATACATGAACATTATCCAAAGTAGAGGTGGTACGCTCAATGCCTACACTTCCAACGACATTACCTACTACTACGAGTTGCTTCCTTCCAACGAATTGGATTTGGCCTTGTATATGGAAAGTGAGCGCATGCTACACTCTAAGGTGGACTTGACTGGTGTGGAGACTCAGCGTGAAGTAGTGAAAGAAGAGCGTAGACAGCGTTACGAAAACCAGCCTTACGGTACCATCCTACCCGAAACACTAAAGAGAGCGTATACGACTCACCCGTATCAGTGGGCTCCAATCGGTTCGATGGACCACTTGAATGCGGCTACTATCGAAGAGTTCCAGCAGTTTTACAAGGACTTTTATGTGCCGAACAATGCGACCTTGACTATTGCAGGTGACATCGATTATGCGACTACCGAAACCTTGGTTCGCAAGTATTTCTCTGAAATTCCAAAAGGAACCAAGCCTATTTACCGCCCTAATGTTACCGAGCCGAAGAAAACAGCTGAGGTTCGTGACATCATTTACGACAACATTCAGATTCCAGCAGTAATTCAGGCCTACAACCTCCCTGCAAGAAATCACCCGGATAGCTACGCCTTATCCATGCTTTCTACCTACTTGACTGGTGGCAAATCTTCTTTGATGACTAAGGAACTCGTAGATAAGCAGCAAAAAGCCTTAGTGGTAGCGGCAATTCCTCTTGAATTGGAAGATGGAGGTGTGTTCTTGATGTATGGCATTGCCAACATGGGGGTAGATCCAAAAGACCTAGAAACCGAAGTAGATAAATTGATCAAGCAGGTTCAGGATCAAGGCATCAGCGATGAAGAGTTTACCAAGTTGAAAAACATCATGGAAAACAACATCGTAAGTGGGAACTCCACTATAGCTGGTGTAGCGGAGAATTTGGCTGAAGCCAAGGTGATTTTTGGCAATACCAACTATGTCAACCAAGTGATGGATGCTTATTCTAAGGTAACCAAAGAAGACATTCAGCGGGTAGCCAAAGAATACATGGACCTTGCTGGACGCGTGGTATTGTACTATTTGCCAAAATCAGCTAAGCCAGTTTCTGAATAATTCGTTGACTAAACGTATCGAAAAGACATGAAAAAATTTGTATTAGGAATATTAGTTATGCTACTGACCACGGGGATCACCTTTGCCCAGGTAGATCGGAGTAAGTTGCCGGCTTCTGGCCCAGCTCCTGAAATCAAGATTGGTGAAGCAGAGAGTTTTACGCTTGCCAATGGATTAAAAGTGTTTGTGGTAAAAAACACCAAACTCCCACGTGTATCCTTCACGCTGGTTTTCGATAGAGACCCAATCTTGGAGGGAGACAAAGCAGGGCTCTCCACCTTCATCGGGGACATGATGATGGGTGGTACAAAAAATAGAACCAAAGATCAGCTGGATCAAGAAATTGATTTCATTGGTGCAAGCCTTAGCGCTTCTGCCACTTCGGTATCTGCTTCTTCCTTGAAAAAACACCAAGGAAAGGTGTTGGAATTGATGGCTGACGTGCTATTCAATCCCGTTTTCCCAGAAGCAGAATTGGAAAAACTGAAGAAGCAGTCACTTACAGGTTTGGCAACTACCAAGGACGATCCTCAAGCGATTTCTTCGCGACTTTCTCGTGCAGTACTGTATGGAAAAAATCACCCCTATGGAGAGTCTCAAACGGAGCAAACCACCAAGAACATCACCTTGGATGATGTAAAGGCCTACTACCAAACCTATTTCAAACCAAACATTGCCTATTTGGCAATCGTGGGAGATATTGAAAAAGCTGAGGCACAGCGAGTGGTGAACCAGTATTTTGGTGCTTGGAAAAAAGGAGTGGTGCCTACGTTTACCTATCCAATGCCAGTACGTGCTGCCAAGCAGGCGGTAGCGCTTGTGGATCGTAGTTCTTCTGTGCAATCTGTCATTGATGTGACCCAGCCCGTAGCCATGAAAATTGGAGACCCCGATTACATCTCCAGTAGGTTGTTGAACCAGATTTTGGGTGGAGGTTCTGCCTCACGCTTATTCATGAACCTACGTGAGGACAAAGGCTTTACCTATGGGGCTTACTCTTCTATTGAAGCAGATAAATTGGTAGGAAATATTTCAGCTTCCGCATCTGTACGTAGCGAGGTGACCGACTCTGCGGTATACGAGTTTGTGTATGAGATCAAAAACCTTGTCGAGAAGGGAGTGACCCAAGAAGAATTAGACAAAGCCAAGGCAGAACTTGCAGGCGGCTTTGGACGCTCCTTAGAGCAGCCGGGTACGGTGGCAACCTTTGCTTTGAATACTGCGCGCTACAACCTCCCTAAGGATTACTATGCGACCTATTTGCAAAAGTTGAATGCCTACACGGTGGCAGACATCAATGCAACCGCGAAGCGTTTGATTGAGCCGGACAAGTTTATCATCACTACCGTAGGGAATGGAGCTGAAATCAAAGAAAAGCTAGCCCAGTTTGGCGAAGTAGTCGAATACGACATCATGGGCGAGCCAGCCAAGCAGTTGGTAGCAGAAGCAAACATGACTGCTGAAAAAGTACTTGAAAACTACTTAACTGCCATTGGTGGTGCTGACAAGGTGGCGGCTATTCAAACCGCCAAAATCAGTATGGATGCCAACGTGATGGGAACGGCTTTGACCATCGCCTTTGTGTATGATTCTCAAAATGGGCGCTATGGACAGAAGCTTTCCATTGCAGGAAATGTGATGCAAAAGACAACCCTTGCCAATGGCAAAGGCTCCATGTCGGTGCAAGGAAATTCCATGGAAATGAGTCCTGCACAACTAGCTGAAGCACAACTGAACTCCTACCTATTCCCTGAGGCGGTATACAAAGCCAATGGCTATACCGCAACGCTAGATGGGTTGAAGGATGTGGATGGAAAACCAGCTTACAAGGTGGTGATTGCAACTGCTTCAGGCGCCAAATTGATCAATTACTATGCGCAAGATTCAGGATTGAAAATTAAGTACGAAAATCCTGCTTCAGGAGACACCTTCTACGGTGACTATCAGCCAATGAATGGAGTATTGCTTCCGATGTCTTGGACCATCAAATCCCCACAGATCCCTGTACCTTTGGAAGCTAAAGTAACTTCCTTGCAAGTGAATGTGCCGGTGACTGACGGAGACATCAACTAAAACGAAAAAAGGAGGGTTCGAGGCCCTCCTTTTTGTTTACTAAGGGTTGGTTGAAAATACCAACCCTTTTTTAGTGCATCCAGGTAGTTTGTAAATCGGTCACTTTTTTTATTTCTAACCTTAAGTTCGGGTAGTAATTTCCTGCCTCTTGCTCAAAACTGAGATTGAGCTTTCTTCCTTTCCGGTGGACTTCGATTTCCCAAATGGCATTTTCTGAACTTAGATTTAGCAGTTGATCGTGGACCATCAGGTGCCGATATGCCGTGCTTTCTGGGTGAATTTGCTGAATCACCTGCTGCTCATTCAGTTGGATGCCTACTTGATGTAGCAAGGTATTTTCTGAGAGCGTTTTTTGAATTTCAATGCCCAGTGCATTCAAGCAGTCTTCCAGAACTGGGTAGAGATCCTCCTTTCCACGAACATAGGCATCG
This sequence comes from Bacteroidota bacterium, assembly GCA_037975655.1. Classification (GTDB taxonomy): domain Bacteria; phylum Bacteroidota; class Bacteroidia; order Cytophagales; family Cyclobacteriaceae; genus Algoriphagus. The sequence goes on from JBANGF010000340.1 coordinate 3,666, forward strand.
AAAAAGCGGGTGGTTTTTTCAGGGTTAGAAACTCTTGCAATAATCTGCTTTTCAAAATCCTGGACTTCGTACCCTTTAAATGTAAGGCCGAAATTTTCCCACATATTCTTCATGACTTGGGCTAAGGAACTGCCTTCCTGCAGGAGGATTACATCCAGGCAAAGGCTA
>JBANGF010000333.1:0-3449 GCA_037975655.1 Bacteroidota bacterium
AGAGAACATTCCGACGCCTCCAATGATGGACATGCCTAAAGCGCCCGATAGGGGCACACGTTGAGCAACAGCACCTACCATCACAGGCCAGAAATAACATACCCCCAATGCAAAGATGAGGGCTGCCACATAAGACATGTTTCCACCTACTGTGCTAAATAAGAAGATGCCAATCGCAGTGAAAATTGCTCCACCTAGCAAAACGCCGGTTTGTCCCAAGGCTTTCACCACTGGGCCTGCAAAGAATCTACCTACGGCCATAACGCCTGTGGTTAAAGCCAAAATCAACATGCCAGATGCTCCGCTGGAACTCAACACTATGTTGGCCCACTGCTGGGGTCCAAATTCTGAAATCGCAGTAAATGCCATCGCGATAAACAAGAAGATAAATACTGGGCTAAACATGGCCTTGATATTGGATCCTACAGAGGTCACTCCTTCTACTGAAGGTTTAGGGAAAGTTTTTCCGAAGAACAAGATGGCGTAAGCGATGGTAGGAACCATCATCACCCACACCTGAGTTTGCCAAGCAAAGCCTCCATCGGTCATGAACTTTGATACCAAACTTCCCAATACAATTCCTCCAGGGAACCACATATGGAATCTGTTCAGCATTTTATTCAGCGTAGTACCCGAATACATGTCAGCAATCATAGGATTGCAAGCTGCTTCGGTACAGCCATTGCCAAATCCAATGAATAGGGTGGAAATCAATAGGGTGGTATAGCCATCTGCATAAATGGTCATCAAAATTCCCAAAGTATGGGTCAAAAATGCGATACGCATGATGTTGGCTGGGCCCACGATATGGTAAAATAGGCCTCCAAGAATCATGGAGATTGGAAATCCTAAAAACCACATGGAATTAATAAAGCCTAGTTGCTCGGCATTTAAACCAAAAGATTCTCCAAGTTGAGGAAGAATTCCTGCGCGAATAGAGAACGAAAAGGCGGTGGTGATCAGCGCTAGACAACTTGCGTTGAATAGAGCGCTACGGTTGATAGTTTGTGTCATAAAGGTAGTGCTTTAGGTTTTTGGGTTGCTTTAAGTGACTTTTGACCCTTTCAAAGTAGGGAAAAAATTAGAATTCGCCTCTCCGAATCCAAAAAAAATAGACAGAAATGCCCCTATTTTTTTTATAAAGGGCAGTAGTATTCCAAATTTAGCAGCCGTTTAGCGCACAAAAACCCAATCCTGAGCACTACTCAAGGGGGCAGAAAATTCGTAACCTTCCTCCCGGAAAACTTTGAGTTGCTCGGGATCTGTAATTCGATTCAAAATGGCATAGCGAGCCATCAAGCCCCTAGCCTGCTTGGCAAAAAAGCCCACTACCTGGTATTTTCCATCCTTGTGTTCCTTAAAATGGATGGTGATGACGGGTAATTTCAAAGTCTTTTGATCTACCGCCTTGAAGTATTCTTGGGAGGCCAGGTTAACCAAGGTCTTGCCTTGGCCGACTTCATTCAATGCCTTGCTGATCTTGGTGCCCCAATACTGATATAGATTGCTTCCTTTCTTGGTTTTTAGCGGGGTACCCATCTCTAAGCGATAGGGTTGAATCAAATCCAAAGGCTTCAACAATCCATACAATCCAGAGAGAATGCGCAAGTGCTGCTGTGCAAATTCAAGGTCTTCAGCGCTGAATTGATCTGCCTCCATCTTGGCATAGACTTCCCCCTTGAAGGCTAGAAGTGCCTGCTTGGAATTTTCTGGACTGAAATTCTCGTTAAAAGTCTTGTAGCGCTCCTCGTTTAGGCTTGCCAGAGAATCGCTCAAATGCATCAATTTGGAAATTTGTGAAGCCGATTTTTTTTTCAAAACGCCCACTAAATCTTTTACTTCTGCAGGAAAGTCGAGTTGGGTATGGCTGCTGTACTCGGGATTGCTATAATCGAGGGTTTTGGCTGGAGAAATAACAAGTAGCATGAGGTTACTGGATAATCGTAATCGCTTTGGTTTCTGTTTGGGTGAGTCCTTGGGCTCTGGAGGTAAACCGCACAACGGCTACATATGTTCCCGTAGGCACTAATTTTCCATTCACCAATCCGTCCCAAGGACAAAAAGGCTTGTTGGGTTCCATGGTATCCTGTTCACAGTAGAAAATCAATTCCCCCCATCGATTGTAAATAAATACATCTACCTCATCGATGTATTCATTGACATATAAAATAAAGTTTCGGCTCGGGTCATTGAGTACCATCCCACTTGGGAAGATTACCTTTAGGCGACAATCTTCTTCTACGGTGAAGGTGCCTTCCCATTCGCAGCCCAGGGTATCGCCTACACGTAGGGTATAGGTACCTCCCTTTTCAGGACTGAAAGTAGGGTCCTGCGATACTTCCTTTCCGTCCAAAATCCAGGAATAGCTTGCATAAGGGCCAGGATCGACTGTGGCTGTTTTTCCCTCTACCGCACAGATCACGAGCGGGTCTGTAGGTAGGATAGGTGGGCTCAATCTGGATTTTACTACCACCACATTGGCTCTCCCTAGCTCACAACCCAAACTACTGCGGAGAATCACTTCGTAGGTACCTTCTTGGTCCACTTCAATTTGTTTCGTGGTAAACTGTGGTAATCTACTTCGGGTACCACCAATCACCAAAAACCATTCAAAGCTGTCTACTGTGGCCAAGGTGGCTTTTACTTCGATACTCGTAGTCGTTTGATCCACGCAGAAAGGACTTGCTTCTAGGCTTACCGTCAAACGCTGTGGTAAGATCGTAGCTGCAAAGGATATTTTTTTGCTAGGGCATAGACCACCCGATGTGGGCTGTACTTCCAAGGTATAGTTTCCAGATCTGCTCGGGATAAATTCTTGCCTTCTGCCTACAATGATTCCTAATTCATCCCGCCAGAGGAAGATCACATCGGCAGGAGCTGCATTCTTGAGAATGGCTTCAAACCGTATGCCAGTCAAGCAGTCCACGATCGGAGGGGAAACTTCGAAATCCAATGCAGGACTTAGATTGACAGCCATGGGAAGTACTTTTGGACAATCCAGGCCTGCAGGATCCTCTCCAAGAACGGTGTAATTACCGCTTTGGGTAAATAGGTATGAGCCATCTGGCTCTTTGGCAAGAGTTCCGCTCGGTCCGGTTATCGTATAGGTCAAGGGCTTGGGACCTGAAGGAGTAAAGGCATAGGAAACACATCCCTCTACGACCGCTGGAACGGAAAATTGTACCTCGAATTTTTGTTTGATGGAGTAAAGCTTCCAATCTGGGATCGAGCAGCCACTGGGATCCAAAACTTCTACCAAATAATCCCCATGAGAAACGGGAATTAGGAAAGTGGTTTGATTGGGAAGTGGTCCTGTTAATTCCAATCCATCTCCTTGGCGGATGATTTTGTAGGTGCCTACACGTGGACTACCCCCGGTAAAGGTGATTTGGAGGCTTCCTTGAGCCACTCCTGTTGGCGAACAAATCTCATCACTGGCAAGTACGGTG
>JBANGF010000359.1:0-2870 GCA_037975655.1 Bacteroidota bacterium
GTTCCTTATTTTCCCAGGAGGGAAAAAATTTAGCAACTTATTTGGCTCATGCCTCCCATGCCAAGCGTCTTCAAAATCACGGCATCGAGGCGGATATTGACTATTGCTTGACGCTCAATCAGCATGAGCAGGTGGTAGGGTTGGCTGGAGATGGAGCCTTGCGTGTAATTGAAGGCTAAAACCTTAATTAGGTTACCTCAATTTTTCGTTTTCCTGATGCCGCGTTGCGTCACGGGTATTTTTCTTCTCCAGATTCTTTTGCAAGGCTTCTGTTAAGTTCACGCCAGTTTGGTTGGCTAGGCAAATTAGCACCCAAAGGACATCGGCCATTTCGTCGTCGAGGGCACGTCCTTTGTCCGATTCTTTGAAGGATTGCTCCCCGTAGGTTCGTGCCATAATTCGCGCCAATTCCCCCACTTCTTCCATCAGAAGCGACATGTTGGTCAGTTCATTGAAGTAGCGTACGCCCACCGTCTGAATCCAGTGGTCTACTAATTTTTGCGCTTCATTGAGCGTAAGTTCATTTTTTTCCATAAGTTCAATCCGCTTTCAACTATTGAGCCTTCAAGTTTATGAATCCCAAACCTAATTCAATCCAAGAGTACTTTTCTTGGTTTCCTCCTGAAATTCAAGCCAAGTTACAGCAAATGCGCGAAATCCTGCGTCAAGCCTTGCCCGAGGCTGAAGAAGTCATCAGCTACCACATGCCAGCCTTCAAGACTTCAGAAGTACTGGTTTACTATGCCGCTGCCAAAAGCCATCTGGGGTATTACCCTACCGGTTCAGGGGTGATTAACTTTAAGGAGGAATTGGCTGGGTATGTAACTTCCAAAGGAGCGATTCAGTTGCCGTACAACCAAGAATTGCCAGAGCAACTTATTCGTGACATTGCTCAGTTTCGTGCACAAGAAGCCGTCGAACGGGCCGCTGCAAAGAAGAAAAAGAAACTCAAGTAAGAATTCGAGTTAAGGTGGCTAGGAACGCGTCTACCTCTTCTTTGGTGTTGTAAACGTGAGTGGATACGCGAATCGCATTTACTTTTCCTTCAGGGACCTGTCGAATCCTAAATCCAGCTTTTCCCAATTCATTCCCGCAAACTTGGTAACTTATGTTTTTTGGACGGAAGGTGAGGAGTGAAATTCGGGATTCTTTTTCCAGCGGAGTAAGGATGGCTAGTTTGCTGTTCAATTCCAAAAGCCCATCCATCAAGTACTGATTGAGGGTTTGCAAGCGAGTTTCAACACGGTCCTTTCCAATCTGGTCATGGAATTCCGTCGCAGCCACCATGCCTACTGCTAGAGCCTTACTCTGTGTACCGTAATCAAATCGTCGAGCAGAGGGAACGTAGCCTGCAAGGGTAGGTGGATTGGACGTCATGTCCCATCCCGTATCCGAATGTCCACCTATCATGACGGGTCGCAGTTTTTCCAAGGATTCTTCACGTACATAGAGAAAAGCAGTGCCACTGGGGCCCAGCATCCATTTGTGGAAGCATCCTGCATAAAAATCACAACCCATTGCATTCAAGTCCAAGTTAAAGGTGCCTGCCCCATGCGCCCCATCGATGGCTGTGAGTATCCCTCGCGATTTGGCTAGGCTACAAATCTCCTGAATAGGGAATACCAATCCCGTAGTGCAGGTCACATGGGGGATGGCTATTACCTTGGTTTTGGAATTGATTAATTTTTGAATCTCGTTCAAATTTTCAGTTTGCGTGCCTTTAGGCTCAAAGGTTCGGAGGACGATTCCGTCGTATTTGGAGCGATTGAGCCAAGGAAGGGCATTGCCTGCATGTTCGTGGGTAGTGAGTATCACTTCATCACCTGCCTGTAGCGGGATGCCCCAGGCCATAATATTGATGCCTTCGGTGGTGTTGTGTGTGATGGAGAACTCGGTGGTTTTGATGCCGAAAAATTGAGCCAACTGCACGCGCTCTGCATCCGAGTTGCCGTACTCCCCGCTGGTATTGATGTCCAAACTGCTTTTCTGAAGCGCATCGAGCACGGAAAAGGGTGCGGGGCCGAAGGTGCCATTGTTTAGGTAGATGCGGTTACTTTGTAGCGGAAACTGCTGACGAATGGCTTTCCAGTAGGCTTCTTCCTCCAAGTTTGCGCTTGGAAAGGGAGGTATATTGGTACTGGGAAGGGTAAATGCAGCCAATCCAGGAAGGCTTAATCCTAGCCCAAGGTGATGGAGAAAAGTTCTTCTGCTTGCCATAACGATTGCATTGAGAAGGAAAATAAGAAAAATTGCTGGGATCCCTCTACTTTTTTCATAGTTGGCGGGGATTCCCAGTTTGGTGGTGTTGCTTCTCCTCCGAGGATTTAGGATAGGGCCAATTCCAAGTCGACACAAGGCGGAACATCCTCCTCGTAGTGGCTCACGTAGATGACTGCTGTAGGAATGCGGGTTAAGAGGTCCTGTAAAGTGTTTCTAAACAGGTCTCGCTGCTGTTCGTCCAATCCCTGGGAAGCCTCGTCTAGGATCAAGAGTTGCGGTTTTTTGATCAATGCACGAGCAAGCAAGGCCCAGCGTTGTTGCGCCAATGATAGTTCAAAAAAGTACTTCTCCGCCAAGTCTTGGAGTTGAAAGGTTTCCATCCAAGTAAGTGCCAGGGATTCTTGTTCGGGAGTTACTGATTTGAATAGTCCCAGGGTATCGAAAAGACCGGAGAGAATGACCTTTCTCAGGCTCTGGTTTCGAGGAAAGTAGCGGCTGAGTTCGGGCGCTACAAATCCGATGGGCTTCTTGAGTTCCCAGATGCTCTCTCCAGAACCCCTTTTCTTTCCAAATAGGGAGAAATTCTGAGAATAGGCCTGCGGATTTTCTCCAATGAGGAGGCTGATTAAGGTTGATTTTCCGCTTCCATT
>JBANGF010000360.1:0-4020 GCA_037975655.1 Bacteroidota bacterium
AAAAAGTTAGCCTCAGATGTCCACTTTAATCAAAACAACCACTCGCTGGTAAGGGGCTGGGTGCGTGCACAGACCCTAGGATTTTGGTCGGCACTCAAGCTGGTTGGCAATGTATTGCGTCCCAGTTCCTCGGCACTAGAGGTGTCTAGTTTCCACCACATGGATCCCAAAGGAAGCCTTTCAATCGTATACGAAGGGGTAGAAGAAAATGGACTTCAAGTAGGTTTCAAAATCGAAGAGATGGTTGATCGAATCGAAGGCTTATTGAGGAGTATTGGCTTGCTGGAAGGATTTTCTCCCTTGGTTTATTTGATTGGGCATGGAGCGTCCAGTATCAACAATACCCATTATGCCGGATACGATTGTGGAGCCTGCTGCGGTCGTCCGGGATCGGTCAATGCTCGAGTGGCTGCATTTATGGCTAATCATCCGGAAGTTCGAATTCAACTCAAAGGGAGAGGTATTGATATCCCCGGAGGTACCCAGTTTTTGGGAGGGTTGCACGATACCACCAAAGATGAATTGGTATTCTTTGATGAAGACATCTTACATGAAGCAAATCAAAACTTACATCGAGAGAATCAAGAAAAGTTTGTTCGTGTCTTGGACATCAACTCCCTTGAACGGTCTCGTCGCTTCGATACCCTAGATAAAAACAAGTCCATAGTCGGACTCCATGATGCTGTTAAAAAAAGAGCGTTTTCACTTTTTGAACCTCGTCCAGAGTACAACCACGCCACCAATGCACTCTGCATAGTCTCTCGGAAATCAACCTTGAAAGGTTTGTTTTTTGACCGCAGAGCCTTTCTCAATTCTTACGATTACAGTACAGATCCAGAGGGTAAATCCTTGACCCGAATCCTATCTGCTGCGATTCCTGTTTGTGGTGGTATCAATTTGGAGTACTACTTCTCGCGAATGGACCCGGATAAATTGGGTGCAGGGACCAAATTGCCTCACAATGTGATGGGATTAATTGGCGTTGCAAACGGGGCAGATGGGGATCTTCGAACAGGACTTCCCTATCAAATGGTAGAAATTCACGATCCCATTCGCTTACTGATGGTAGTCGAACAGGTACCTGAATTGGTCCATCATGTAATCACTGCCTCTCCGGCCTTGTTGGAATGGGTCAACAATGCATGGGTACACCTAATAGTCTTAGATCCAAGTTCTGGGGACTTTCTCCGTTGGGTGGATGGAAAATTTGTTTCCTATACTCCGTTGACGGCAGTGGAACATTTGGATCACTTGCAAGACAAGCTTCTGAGCACCCAACAAAATCTTCCTGTGTACTTAATTGACTCGCTCTAATGGAACTCTCAAATTGGATTCAGCTGATGATTGGGATACCTCTCCTTGGCTTTTTGCTTAGTTTGGTGTTCCCAGAACGAAAAGAAACTTGGCTTTCTCGAGTTGCCTTTTACACAGCAGGAATCAACCTATTGTCCACTTCGGTATTTCTGGTATTTTGGTTGTTGCAAGGGGGGAAGGATCTCAATCTGAAAGAAATTACACTCTTCAAAAACGATCATTTTGAGTTTTTGATAGACTTTTTCTTCGACCGGATTAGTGCCGTTTACTTAATCGTAGGCGCCATGCTAACCTTCCTAATTACCTTTTACAGCAGGTATTACTTGCATCGTGAGCCGGGATACAAGCGGTTTTTCAATACCGTGCTCTTCTTTTATTTAGGTTTTAACCTGACTATTCTGGCTGGTAATTTCGAAACCCTATTTATTGGATGGGAAGTATTGGGATTATCCTCCTTTTTGTTGGTGGCCTTCTACCGCAAAAACCTACTTCCATCACGAAATGCTATCAAAGTGTTTTCGATTTATCGAATTGGGGATGTGGGGTTGATTTTGGCGATGTGGGCCAGCCATCATCTTTGGCATGGCAACGTGACCTTTCTCGATTTGACCGATGCGCAGCGGGTGGTAGATCAGCAACTCGGACATTCTGGAATTGCTCTTTTTATTGGGCTCATGCTTCTTCTGGCGGCAGCTGCCAAGTCGGCGCAGTTTCCTTTTTCCTCTTGGCTGCCACGTGCCATGGAAGGACCAACGCCCTCTTCGGCGATTTTCTATGGATCGCTTTCCGTGCATTTGGGGGTTTTCTTATTGCTACGGACTTTTCCTTTTTGGGAAAATCAGCTGCTCGTACGAATCTTGATTGGGGGCATAGGACTGATTACGGCTGTGGTGTCTACCACTATCGCACGGGTGCAAACTTCCGTAAAAACTCAAATTGGCTATGCCTCTCTGACTCAAATCGGGATTATGTTTATTGAAGTTGCTGCAGGATTGGAGCTGCTGGCATTGATTCATTTTGCAGGCAATGCTTTTCTGCGCACCTACCAATTGCTTGTTTCCCCTTCAGTGGTGAGCTACCTGATTCGGGAGCAGTTTTATGGGTTTGTTCCCAAGGTAAAACAGGAAGGAAGTACTTGGAAAAATCGATTTTACCTTTCGGTCTATGTTTGGAGTTTAAAAGAGTGGAACCTAGATCGACTGGTACAAGGAGTCATATTCCGTCCCTTGAAGAATCTTGGTCATAACCTTGATTTTCTTCGGTACCGCACCCTTCTTTTTTACTTCATTCCAAGCTATGCCATAGGGGTATACTTACTTGTGGAAGGCTACGAACTTCCGACATGGCTCCATCAACTATTGCCGGCAGGCTTTGCCTTTCTGGCTCTGCTGATGGTTTTGAAATCCTTTACTGAGCGTAGGTCCATTCGATTGGCCTGGACGATGTTGTGGATGAACCATTTTTGGATGGTGCTTGCTATCGCTGAAAATGAAAATTTTGCGCTCCCCGAAATTGGGATTTACCTCAGTGGGGTGGTGTTTTTTGGTGCTTTGGGGTTGGGCCTAATTGGTTGGATGACCCAACGATATGGGGACCTTGGTTTGTATGGTTACCAGGGCTATGTGAGGAAGCATCCACTGGTAGCATTTCTTTTCTTAATGGCGGTATTGGGACTCATTGGGTTTCCGATTTCTCCTACGTTCATCGGAGAAGATTTGCTTTTCAGTCACATCCATGAAAATCAATTTGTACTTGCATTTCTAGCAGCCTTGGCCTTTGTGATGGAGGGTGTAGCGGCTATTCGAATCTATGCACGTCTCTTTTTTGGGACTGTACCAGAATCTAGTGTCCTTTCTGATTCTGCCGCATCCCAAGCGACAAACAAAAAAATATAGTACTTGACTAACAGTTATAAACTTTAAAACAAGGGCGTAAGTCCTTCAAAAATAGATGAAAACAACAGTAAAAACTCAATTGCCCAAAGACGGTTGGGCTGGTTTAAAAGAAAATTTCGCTGCCGATGCTACGGCAGGTTTTGTGGTCTTTTTGTTGGCCATGCCCCTGAGTTTGGGGATTGCCAAGGCATCCGATTTTCCACCCATCATGGGCTTAGTCACTGCCATTATTGGCGGTATCCTAGTGAGTGTGATTTCGGGTTCGCGCTTGACCATCAAAGGTCCAGCAGCTGGATTGATTGTGGTAGTAGCCGGAGCAGTAGCTGCCTTTGGAGGAGGAGAGACCGGTTGGAAGCTTGCCTTGGGGGCCATGGTGGTCGCAGGGCTTGTACAGGTCCTGTTTGGACTATTTAAATTTGGAAAGTTGGTGGATGTATTCCCCCTTTCTGCTATCCATGGCATGCTCGCAGCCATCGGAATCATTATTATTGTCAAGCAGATTCCTGTATTTCTAGATGTCAATCCTGAATTATATAAGGGATTGAGCACAGTGGATATGATCACTTCCATCCCTAAATTTTTCGTCAATTTTGACCCTAAGGCAACGATGATTGGGGTGTATAGTCTTGCGATTATGTTGGGTTGGCCTTATTTAAAAGGATTTACCTTGGGAAAAATCCCTGCACCGCTAATGGTGTTGCTAGTGGCCATTCCATCTGAATTAGCAATGGATTTTGCACATACAGAACCACCCTATGCCTTGCTTCATATTGGTAATTTTGTGGATAGTTTATCTTTGAACGCAGATTTT
>JBANGF010000022.1:0-6945 GCA_037975655.1 Bacteroidota bacterium
TTACTATCCAACATGGTGGGCAACGGAAAAGTGTATGCCGTAGATGTGGAACCGGAAATGATTGCCTACTTGAATGAGCGAATCAAACGGGAAGGGAAAAAGAATATCATTCCCGTATTGAGTACAGAAAAGGCAGTTTCATTACCGGCAAACAGCATGGACATGATGCTATTGGTGGATGTATACCATGAATTTTCTTTTCCTTACGAGATGACTCGCTCCATGTTGGAAGCACTCAAGCCGGGCGGTAAGTTGGTTTTGGTAGAGTTCAGGGCTGAAGATCCGAATGTACCAATCAAAACTATCCACAAGATGAGCCAGCAACAGGCAGTAAAAGAGTTAAAGGCGGCCGGCTTTTCATTTGAAAAAAATATCAGCAACCTACCCTGGCAACATTGCCTGATTTTCCGGAAACCAATTAACTAAATCGAAGCACTCAGGATTCCATCCTATCTATTGCAGTGTACTGCTTCAATCGGTACATTTAATGTAGAAGTAGTTTACCGGACGGCCGATAGAATTTAATAGGCAAATCAAGATCGACCAGTTTAGGCTGTTTACGAGACCTTTTGCAGCTCTATAGTTTTTAACTACTGCTCCAAGTAAGTTCCATCCAGTTAAAATTCCCCTTTAAGATTTTAAATACTATGCATCTTAAAAACTCAGCCCTCCTTGTCATTGCAATCGTATTTCTAGGTTTTTCCTGCGCCTCAAAAGAGAATGATTTTGGGTCTGGAGATGATTGGTCTGAATACCTGGGAGGAAAAGATCGAAATCACTATTCTAAGCTGAGTCAACTAAATCTGCAGAATGTTCAAAATCTCAAAGTAGCATGGGAGTATTCACTTCCGGATTCGGGGCAAATGCAAACCAATCCCTTAGTAGTGAATCAGATCCTTTATGGAATGTCTCCAACTTCCCAAGCATTTGCAGTCGATGCGGCAACTGGCCAGGAAATTTGGAAGTTTGGCGATCCTGTTAGCGATGGAGCCTCTGCTCCTAGGGGCCTTAGTTATTGGAAAGAGGGGGAGGACGAGCGCATCCTGTTCACATCAGGTTCCAACCTTTGGGCATTGGATGCCAAAACAGGAAAACCCATCGAGGATTTTGGGGAAAATGGGAAAGTAGACCTGCATGTAGGCTTACCTGAAATTGCCCAAAAGAAATTTATTATTTCCAATACCCCAGGCACCATCTTCGAGAATTTGATCATCCTTCCCGTAAGAGTATCCGAAGATGCGGATGCTGCACCAGGAGACATTAGAGCTTTTGATGTTCGTTCGGGAAAACTAGTTTGGACATTTCATACCATCCCCTATCCTGGAGAAGAAGGTTACGCTACTAACCCCCAGGATGCTTATAAGAATTTCAATGTGGGCGCTGCCAATAATTGGGCGGGGATGTCTGTAGATGTCAATCGAGGGACTTTGTTTGTTGGTACAGGCTCCATGGCATACGATTTCTACGGAGCGCAGCGTGCTGGAGACAATCTATTTGCCAACTGTTTATTGGCACTTGATGCGCGTACTGGCAAAAGAAAATGGCATTTCCAATTTGTAAAGCATGACTTATGGGATCGTGACTTGCCAGCACCTCCAAACTTGGTCACATTGACCCTAAATGGTCAGAAAAGAGATGTAGTTGTTCAAATTACAAAAAACGGGTACATCTACATGTTTGACAGGGATACCGGAGAGCCTATCCATGAGATGAAAAAGATAAAGGTCCCGGCCTCTGAAATCCCGGGTGAAGTAGTGGCGGAATTTCAGTATTTGCCCACTTGGCCCTTGCCGTTTTCAAGACAGTCGGAAGACTTAACTGTGCATGATTTAAGCCCCTATGCTGAGAATAAAAAGGAGCTGCTTACCAATTTTAATAGCTACAAGCGAGGGCTATTTGATCCGCCTAGTTTTCAAGGCACGCTTTTATTGCCCGGTTTTGATGGGGGCGGGGAATGGGGTGGTGCCGCAGTGGATCACAAGGGTGTTCTCTATGTCAATGCCAGTGAGATGGCTTGGGTGATTAAAATGAAGAAGCAGGAAGCCCCAACTGGATTGGCTCCTGGGAAATTGACTTACAATGCTTATTGCCAAAGTTGTCATCAAGCCGACCGTACTGGGAATGTTGCCAGTGGCTACCCCTCTCTTGTGGCCATTCATAAAAAGTATGAGGATAAGGACTTAATCTCCATTATAAACGCAGGAAGGGGCATGATGCCAGGTTTTTCATTCATTCCTAAGGAAGACAAGGACGCGCTTCTTCAGTTTTTAAAAGGACAGGAAAAAATGGAAGGGCAAACACAACTCGGGCCCGACAGGCAGTTTGTGCCTTATAAAATGGAGGGGTATAGAAAATTTTTGGATCAAGCCGGATTGCCTGCCATAGCACCCCCCTGGGGCACATTGAATGCGATTGACCTAAATACAGGAAAGCATCTATGGAAAATTCCTTTAGGCTACGAACCTGCTTTGGAATCTAAGGGAATCAAAAACACAGGGAGTGAGACCTATGGAGGTCCTATTGTGACGCACTCAGGGATTGTATTTATTGCCGCCACGAAAGACGCGCATCTACGAGCGTTTGAAGCGGCTACTGGAAAATTACTTTGGGAACATAAGCTCCCGGCAGCTGCATTTGCAAACCCCACTACCTACATGGCCAATGGCAAGCAATACATTGTGGTCGCCTGTGGGGGCTCAAAACTTGGAACCCCAAAGGGAAATAAATATGTAGCCTTTGCATTACCCTAAGCAAAGGACTTAGTGATAGCGAAAAAGGTAGTTTAGAAATTACTATGGTTAACTAGTTTATACCCGAGTTTAGCTAATTCCAAGCTGGCTATTTGAATTTTACCTGTCTTTGGTAACCATCCCTTTAGTGAGACTTATTAAAATGCACTCTATAGGGCTCCCTACTTGCTTAGAGGATTCTTCACTCAATTTGGCCCCTCAACTTTCTCTGAAATATTTTAGGCCAACTTGTGGCATTTCAATCCTTTATCGTATCTTTGCAGTCCAAATTTAGGATGGACGAGATCCATCCACTCACTAAAAACAGTTAATTATGTCCGTAAAAATCAGATTAGCACGTCGTGGCCGCAAAAAACAAGCCATTTACGACGTGGTTGTAGCTGATGCAAGAGCTCCACGTGATGGACGCTTCATCGAGAAACTCGGAACTTACAATCCGAACACGAACCCCGCTTCCATCAACATCAACAATGAGCGCGCTCTTACCTGGTTGTTGAATGGAGCTCAGCCTACCGATACCGTGAAAGCCATGCTTTCGTATCGCGGTGTCATGCTGAAGAAACACCTTCAAATCGGTGTGTTGAAAGGTGCCATTTCCCAAGAACAAGCTGATGCTAAATTCAACGCATGGCTTTCTGAGAAAGACTCCAAAATTGAAGGCAAGAAGGACCAACTTGCAGCTGCAAAAGCAGATGCACGTAAGGCTGCACTTGCTGCTGAAACAGCCAAGAACCAGGCGCGTATCGACGCAATCAAAGCAAGAGAAGCTGCTGCTGTTGTCGCTGCTGAACCTGCAGCAGAAGAAGTTGAAGAAGAAACTCCTGCAGCGGAAGCTCCAGTGGTAGAAGAAGAAACTGTTGCTGCTCCTGAAGTTGAAGCTACCTCCGCTGAAGAGCCGGTAGTTGAAGCTGCTGAAGAAGTCGAAGCTCCAGCTGCTGAAGAAACTGCACCTGCAGTGGAAGCTGTTGCTGAAGATACTACCTCCTCTGAGGCACCTGCCGCTGACACAGCTGATGCTGGTTCAGCCGATGGTGGCGCTGCTGGAGAATAATAGATTCCTACCATGAACAAGGACCAGTGCTTTTTGATAGGCCGGATAGCCAAAGTTCATGGACTTCGTGGAGAAGTAAATGTGGTGCTCGACGTAGATTATCCTGAGGAATACGAAGGATTAGAGCACCTCTTCCTCGATCAAAAAGGGCGCTTGATCCCCTTCTTTCTGGAACACTTTGTGATCCAGCACGGAGGCAAAGCACTCGCCAAGTTTGAGGAACTCGACCGCATCGAAGAAGTGGAACACCTTGTAGGGTCGGAAGTGTACCTTCCCCTCTCCGAGTTGCCCCAACTCGATGAAGATCAGTATTATTTCCACGAACTGATAGGTTTTGACGTCATCGACGTGACGATGGGACCCATCGGACCTGTGCAGGTCGTCTACGATCTGGAAACACAGGACCTCCTCGGAGTGACCCACCAGGGCAAAGAAGTGCTGATCCCTATACAGGATGGCATCATTACCCAAGTGGACAAGGCAGCAAAAAAAGTTTTCTGCCAATTGCCCGAAGGCTTACTTGACATTTATTTGGAAGATTGAGCCATGCATATTGACATCATCTCGGTCGTTCCCGGACTATTGGAAGGCCCTTTTTCACATTCCATCCTCAAACGAGCGGAAGAAAAAGGAATCGCTACGGTTCGGATACACAACCTCCGCGATTATGCCACTGGCAAACAAAAGCAAGTGGACGATTATGCATTTGGTGGGGGCGCAGGAATGGTCTTGATGATCGAACCGATTGCCCGCTGCATTGAAGCCCTTCAACAGGAGCGTCAGTACGATGAAATCATCTACATGACCCCCGATGGAGCTACCTTCAATCAGCCCATGGCCAATGCCCTTTCCCAAACGAAAAACCTTCTGATCCTCTGCGGTCATTACAAGGGGGTCGATCAGCGGGTCAGGGATGCCTTCATCACCAAAGAGATCAGCATCGGAGATTACGTGCTGTCGGGTGGCGAGTTGGCTGCAGCGGTTGTCGCTGACGCCATCATTCGACTCATCCCAGGCGTACTCAATGACGAGACCTCTGCGTTGACGGATTCCTTCCAAGATAATTTACTTGCCCCGCCGGTATATACTCGGCCGGCAGTATACGAAGGAAGAGAAGTTCCCGAGGTACTGCTCTCAGGGCACGAAGCCAAGATAAGTCAATGGAGATTTGAAGCGTCGGTTCGCCGAACCCGAGAAAAACGACCAGATCTTCTAGAAGATTCCGGTTGGGAGTAGGCGAGACAAGAGTATTGAAGTAGTAATTCATTTATACCGCTGCGGCGGTGCACTGCGAAAGCATAAAAACATAGAGCTATGAGCGATCTAATGAAAATTGTAGAAGCGGAATACAGCGAGGCGAGAGCCAAATTCCCTTCCTTCAAAGCCGGTGATACCATCAACGTACACGTACGTATCAAAGAAGGTAACAAGGAGCGTATCCAGCAGTTCCAAGGAACTGTAATCCAGCGCAAAAACCCAAACACCAATGGTGAGACCTTTACCGTGCGTAAAGTGTCCAATGGTGTAGGAGTAGAGCGTATCTTCCCAATCATCTCTCCAGCCATCGAGCAAATCGACTTGGTACGTGAGGGTAAAGTGAGAAGAGCCCGTCTATTCTACCTGAGAGGACGCCAAGGTAAGGCGGCTCGTATCAAGGAAAAAATCAGAGCAAGACACTAAGTCAAACTCGTTTCCACAAAAAGGCCCCGTATCTACGGGGCCTTTTTTTTAACCTTTGCTGTTTTCAAAACAGCGAAGGTTTAAGACTAAACCAACTTAACTAGACCTTCGAGGTCTGGAAGACCTCAAAGGTCAGGAACAAATTCCTATCTTTGTGGGCTTAGTAGCTACACAAATTTATGACCAAAGAAGTTCGCGTACGATTTGCCCCTTCCCCTACGGGAGCACTCCATATCGGAGGGCTGCGCACCGCCCTCTACAATTACCTGTTTGCCCGAAAAATGGGGGGCAAGTTCCTCCTACGAATTGAAGATACCGACCAAACGCGCTTTGTACCTGGCGCTGAAGAATACATTCAGGAATCCCTGGACTGGATGGGAATCTCACCAGACGAAAGTCCCTGGAAGCCGGGCGATGTAGGCCCCTATCGCCAATCCGAACGCAAACCAAGCTACATGAGCTATGCTTTGGATTTGATTGAAAAAGGGTATGCCTACTATGCCTTCGATACTGCCGAAGAATTAGAGGCCATGCGCGAGCGCTTGACCGCTGCCCGCGTAGTGCAACCCCAGTACAACAGCATCACCCGAACTCAAATGAAAAACTCCCTCACGCTCTCTGCAGAAGAGGTGAAGGAGCGATTGGCTTCAGGTGAGCCCTACGTCATTCGCGCCAAACTCCCCCTCAAGGAGGAGGTACGCTTCCATGACCTAATCCGCGGCTGGGTGTTGGTGCATTCCAGTACCCTGGACGACAAGGTCTTGATGAAATCAGATGGCATGCCTACCTACCACTTAGCGAATATTGTGGATGATCACCTGATGGGAATCACCCACGTGATTCGTGGGGAAGAATGGCTCCCATCAGCACCCCTACACGTACTGCTTTACCGATTTTTTGGTTGGGAGGATACCATGCCTCAGTTTGCCCACCTGCCCCTACTACTGAAGCCGGACGGCAATGGCAAGCTATCCAAGCGCGATGGGGACAAGCTAGGCTTTCCCGTTTTTCCGCTCAACTGGACCGATCCCTTTACAGGGGAAAAATCCAGCGGCTTCCGCGAAACGGGTTACCTACCGAATGCGCTGCTCAACTTCCTGGCCTTCTTGGGCTGGAACCCAGGGGATGAGCGGGAGATTTTCTCCTTGGAGGAACTCGTAGAAGCCTTCTCCATCGAACGCATTGGCAAGTCGGGGACCAAATTTGACATCGCCAAAGCGAAGTGGTTTAACGAGCATTACTTGCGAAGCAGTGCACAGGAGGACTTGATTGCCTACCTGCAGCAGGATGCGCATGCAGCTGGCACTACTCTTTCCCAAGAAAAAGCAGGGGCCATCATCTCCCTACTTCGAGATCGGGTCACCTTCCCTGGGGACTTCTGGAGAGACAGCCAGTTTATCAGCCATGCGCCTACTCAATTTGATACAGAGGTAGCCGCCAAAAAATGGAATGCCGATGCAGCTA
>JBANGF010000029.1:0-3040 GCA_037975655.1 Bacteroidota bacterium
AAAATCTCGCGTTTCAGGAGTCAGGGGAACATGGATACTCAAGACATCTGCTTCTCGCTTAAGTACCTCCCAACTTACTTCGGATACACGCTTATTACCAAAATCTTGCTTGTACTTGTCATAGGCAAACACCTTCACCCCGAAGCCTTTCAGCCGCTTGGCAAATGCGGTACCCATATTTCCATAGCCGAAGATTCCCACCGTTTTGCCCATCAACTCCACTCCCCGATTTCCTTCTCGATCCCAAATTCCTTTTCGTACCTGCTGATCTGCCTGCACTAAGTGGTTAAAAAGTGCCAGAAGACCCCCAATGGAATGTTCGGCTACAGCATCGCGATTGCCTTTAGCCGCATGAAAAAGTTTGACGCCACGCTCAGCCAAATAATCGAGGTCTAACTGGTCTAAGCCAGCTCCTGCTCTACCGATAAACTTTAGCTTGGTGGCTCGCTCGAGCAATTCCCGGTCAAGAGGAGTCTTGGAGCGAATGAGAATGCCTTCGTATTCTCCGATTTGTTCAAAAAGTTCGGCTCTAGTGATTTTTGGGGCATAGTTTACCTGAAAACCCTCCTTTTGCAATAATCCCAGGATGCTTTCGTGCATCTCATCTACAAGCAATACCTTCATCCTTAGAGATTCAGCAACAACATGGCTACCCCAAAATATACGGCTAGACCAAGCAAGTCATTGGTGGTGGTAATAAATGGTCCAGAAGCAATCGCTGGATTGATACCGAAACGGTGCAATACCAAGGGTGTAACCGTACCCATAAAGGAAGAAAGCAACACCACGCAAAAAAGTGCAAAGCCCACCGTTATGCCAAATAAAGGCTCAAATCCATAAAGAAAATAGACCACCAAAAATACAAAGCCACCCAAAACAAATCCGTTGAGCAAAGCCACTAAAAACCCTTTGAAAAAACGCTGCCAAGCGGTGTCGTCAAATGCGGATTTGGAAGCCAAAGATTGTACAATCAGAGATGAGGCTTGAATACCCACATTCCCGCCAGTAGCCGCCACCAAAGGAATAAAAGAAGCAAGCGCAAGATATTTCGAAAGTCCGCCTTCAAAAAACCCAATCAACTTGGCTCCCAACAAGCCTCCAATCACTCCAATAAGTAGCCAAGGTAGACGCGCTTTGGAAATCGTGAAAACCGAATCCGATTCTTCAATGTCCGCAGACACCCCAGCCATTGCTTGAATATCCTCATCTGCCTCTTCTTGAACTACGTCCAAAATATCATCGACCGTGATTCGTCCTACCAACTTATTTTTGGCATTGACCACCGGCACAGATTCCAAGTCATACTTTCGCATCAATGTCGCTACCTCCTCTTGGTCCATGTACACCGGAACGGAGATGATATTTTCATCGATGATGTCTTCTATTTTTGTTTCAGCAGCAGTAAGAATGATCTTTTTTAGCGATACGCGCCCTAGTAACTGTTGCTTGTTATTGACCACATAAATGGAGTAAATCTTCTCCACATTTTCTGCCTGTCTGCGAATCTCATTTATGGTCTGAACTACATTCCAGTTTTTGTTGGCACGGATAAATTCCTTCGCCATAATCCCCCCAGCTGTATCTTCTTCGTAACGAAGCAATTCAAGGATTTGCTCCAATTTTAGCCGGTCATCAATTTCCGCTATTACTGCCTCCCGTTCTTTTTCGGAAAAAAAGTTTAAAATATCTGCCCCATCATCGGAGTCCATCAACTCAATCCAGGAGGCTATTTCTTTTGTTTCTAACTCTTGAAGGATTTTCTCAAGGGTGGTATCCGATAGTTCAATTAAGGTATCTGCTGCGAGTTGGCTTTCAACTAGGCGTAGGACATATAGGGATTCAGAAGTGTCCAACTCATCCAAAATAGCGGCAATATCCGCCACATTGACCCCGTCAAGTGAATCTAAAATGTAGGCGGTATCGGAAGCTTCTATCCCCGTTTGGAGACGCTCCAGATACTCTTTGGAAAGCTCAAATTTTTTAATTGGCTCCACGACCTTTTTCGATTTGTTGGGTCAAAAATACAAAATCTGCCACATCCAATTGCTCTGCACGCTTGTCCAAAATCGGATTTGACTTGAATTCTTCTGTAAGTTGAAAGGATTTTAGGGAATTACGTAGTGTTTTTCGACGGTTTCCAAAGCCACCTTTTACTACCTGCTGGAAAAGCTTTTCATTGCAATCCAGTTTTTGAACCTGATTTCTCGTCAATCGAATCACACCCGAATTCACCTTGGGGGGTGGATTAAATACCCCTGGAGGAACTGAAAACAAGTACTCAATATCGTACCAAGCTTGAAGCAAAACCGAAAGGATTCCATATTCCTTACTCCCTTTTGGCGAAGCAATTCTTCTTGCCACTTCCTTCTGAAGCATGCAAACCACCTCAGTCACTTGACTCTTATGCTCCAAGACCTTAAAAAAGATCTGCGAAGAAATGTTGTATGGGAAATTACCTGCAATGGCTATGGGAGCAGTAAAAGCCGCTCCTAAATCAATTTTCAAGAAGTCACCTTCCAGAATACGATCCTTTAAATCAGGATACTTTTGATGCAAATAGGCAATGCTCTCTCGGTCAATCTCGATGAGGTGAACCTCCAAGTTCCCCTTCATCAAAAAATCAGTCAAAACACCCATTCCAGGTCCTATTTCCAGTACTTGGGTAACACCCGAATGGCCACTTACTGCCCCAGCAATTCGCTCTGCGATGCTGAGATCAATCAAAAAATGCTGACCGAGATGCTTTTTAGGTTTGACCTTTTCCATCGTAACCCTCTGGTTTTTTTTTTGTAAATTGCCGTCCTAAAATTAAGGGATTATTCCCAGACGGCACGGAATTTTGTTTCGCGCCCCTGCACTATGTAAGCCATGCAAACAAAGAAACAAAGACCCATCCTTGGAATTAGTATTGGAGATATCAATGGAATTGGACCAGAAGTAATTCTGAAAGCACTTGCCGATGCACGTGTATATACCCAGTTCACCCCCTTGATTTATGGCCATGGCAAAGCCCTGACCTATTACAAAAAATTGTTAAACC
>JBANGF010000061.1:0-19602 GCA_037975655.1 Bacteroidota bacterium
GCTGCCATCTCACCGAAGTGATTACATTCGCCGTTTTTCTCCCCACGCCTGGCAGTTTGACTAGCTCCTCTACAGTCGATGGGATTTCCCCTCCAAAGTCTGAAAGCAACATTTTTCCTAAGCCAATCAGGTGTTTGGTTTTGTTGTTGGGATAGGAGACCGATCGGATGTAGGGAAAAAGTTCATCAAAGTGGGTCGCTGCAAGGTGTTCTGCGGTTGGAAAATACTTGAAAAGCTCTCGGGTCACGATATTGACTCGCTTGTCTGTACATTGGGCAGAAAGGACTACGGCTACCAAGAGCTGGAAAGGATTGTCGTATTCCAGTTCGGTTTCTGCCACAGGCATGTTTTCAGAAAAATGCTGGATAAAGGCTTCGTACCGCTGTTTTTTAAGCATGAAATCTGTGGCTTTGGACTAAAGTTCTAAGTTAGGCAGCTTGTGCCTCTTCTAAACCCTTAGGCGGAAAATAATTTTAAAGAGACGGTATAGGCGAAAGTTTTAGTTTCGAATTCGCCATTCTTTGGGGTAATAATTGTTTACCCGGTTACCCAAATTCTTAATCCACCCCAAGGGGAGATTCTGGTAGGTAAATAATACCCATCCCAGAGGGATATTGTCAATTACTTGGTCCTTTTTTCGTAAAAAATCCAAAGCTTCGGCTATGGACAACTCTTGCTGAGGGAATCCTTTTTTGGGTAAGGTGGACAGGGCCCATTCGTGGCTAGGAATCCATTCCTTTCCCTGTTTTTTGCCGAGCTCAACCCCGAAATACCGTAGACTCAGTACCTGGGCAAGTTTCTCCAGTTCTCGGCTGTAGCCTCCTTGGATTCGGAAGTAAGCATCCTGTAACAGGTAAAATTTGCCGGATCCATCTCCTCCGACTTCTTGTTCGAGTACTGCGGATTCCTTTTCCCCTACTCGCTTCAGGCTATGGTGCTTAAACTCTTTGGTAGTCGGAGCATCTTGTGTGAAGGCTTCTTCTGGTCTTCGCAATACCGTGATAAAAAACCCCTCTCCCGCTACCTTGTGTGGAAAAAACCGGTACCCATAAAAGTTCACCTCATCGGTTCTCACTTCCGTCTCCACGATGCCCCAGCTCGGGTCTAAGGGGATGCGGACGGGTTCAAATGAAAATTCTTCGGTTAAAAAACGAAGAATCTCTTCATTTTCTTTTTCGTTGAAGGTGCAGGTGGAGTAAAGCAAATAGCCTCCTCCCTTGACCAATTCTCCTGCCTTGTCCACAATGCGTTTTTGTCGAGCTGAACACAAGTTGACGTGTTCGGGAGACCATTCCGCTCGGGCTTCTGGGTCTTTGCGGAACATTCCTTCGCCAGAACAGGGCGCATCTACTAGCACCAAGTCAAAAAACCCATCCAGTGGAGCAAAATGTTCGGGGTCATTGTTGGTAACTACGGTATTCCCTAGCCCCCATTTAATCACATTCTCTTTCAGGATTTGGGTACGGGCGGCGATCACTTCATTGGCTACCAACAGCCCGTCTTCTCCCAAGTAACTGGAGAGCAAGGTGCTTTTTCCACCAGGGGCAGCAGCTAGATCCAAATAGACGCCCTTTGGGATCTGCTGGGATTCGAGAATGTGAGCAATAAACATGGAGGAGGCTTCTTGCACGTAGTAGGCTCCTGCATGAAAGCTAGGATCTCCCGTGAAGCTTGGTCGCTCTTCCAAAAAATAGCCTTCCTTGGCCCAGGGAATGGGTCTTTTCGGGAAGGAATTCGATGTGGGCTTTCTGGGGTTGAGTCGGATGGAAGTTTCCATTGGGCGCTTCAAGCCTTCCTGAAATAAGACAAACTCTGCAGGCCCGAGAAGCGCCTGCATTTGCAATTCAAATGCTTCTGGAAGTTGATTTTCGCCCATCTGACAAATATAACGAATCTAACCCCACATCTTTGATTGCGGTTAGAATCGAAAGCTGTCCTCTGATTTTGAATTAGGAATCGTCCTCCTCCTCTTCAAAATCCTCGTCTTCATCAGCCCCCATTTCAAACATAGAACTGAACAGGTCCTTGAATTGGAGTCCAGTGTCCAGCAATTTTTTGCTCAATTGAGAATATTCCGCCAAGCCGTGCAGCGCAAATTCCATGTAGAATTCCTTTTCTTTTTCGGGTAAATTTCCAACCAATTGGGTCACTACTTCTTCCAAACCAGGGACGCCATGTAGGCCGCTTTTGTAGGCTTTGTCGTTCAAGTCACTCAAGAGGTCTAGCTCATTGCCTTCCCCAAACCAAGCCAATGGAATCACATAAGGATTGCCGGCTTTCTCTTTTTTCTTTTGTTCGGGAGATGGGAAGTACTGCACAAACTGGCTTCGAATAGCTTTACCAATCAAGTTGTAGGCCACCAATCCCGCGCCTTCTTGTTCCCCTTCGTAGACGAGTTCTACCTTGCCGGTAATGGCTGGGATGACGCCAATCAAATCGGATATCCGAATGACTGTGGAGGACTCATTGTTTCGGTACATTCGTCGCTCTGCGGCCGAAATCAAATTTTCGTAAGCAGAAATGGTCAATCGTGCCGAGACCCCGCTTTTTTCATCCACAAATTCGGAGTGACGGGCTTCGATGGCGATCTGTTCGATCAAATCTTTCATCAGTTCTGGCACATGAATATGGGCTACTGGCTTTCCTTCGAGTCGAGCCTCTTGCCCCGTGATTTTTTTACCGATGTCAATGGACTTGGGGTAGTGTGTGATGATTTGGCTTTCAATTCGGTCTTTCAGGGGAGTGACGATACTGCCTCGGTTGGTGTAGTCTTCCGGATTGGCAGTGAAGATAAACTGGATGTCTAGGGGCAGGCGTAGTTTGAACCCGCGGATTTGGATATCTCCTTCCTGAAGGATATTAAACAAGGCCACCTGAATACGCGCTTGGAGATCCGGAAGTTCGTTGATTACAAAAATGCAGCGGTGCGAACGAGGAACGAGTCCATAGTGAATCACTCGCTCGTCGTTGTAATTTAACTTCAGTGTGGCAGCCTTGATGGGATCCACGTCACCGATCAAGTCCGCAACGGATACGTCTGGGGTGGCTAATTTTTCGGCGTAGCGCTCGGATCGGGGCAACCAGGAGATGGGACATTGGTCCCCTTTTTCTTCGATCAGATTTTTGCCAAAGGTAGTGAGCGGAAGTAGCGGGTCTTCATTGAGCTCTGATCCGTAGAGTACCGGTACATATTCGTCCAAGAGTAAGGTCATCATCCGCGCAATGCGGGTTTTGGCCTGTCCTCGCAATCCTAGCAAGTTGATGTTGTGTCGGGAAAGGATTGCCCGCTCAATGTCTGGAATGACGGTGTCTTCGTATCCCCAAACGCCCTCAAATACGTTTTCCTTCGCTTTGATCTTCTGGATCAGGTTGTCTCGAAGTTCCTCTTTGATGGACTTCGGGCTGTAGCCTGCTGCCTTCAGTTGGCCAAGGGTTTTGATTTGAAGGAGCTGCTCTCCTTTAAGTTGTGCGTAATCCATGCTAAAAGCGTTTGGTTCGGTTTCGTCTGTAATCTTCAAAAATTAAGTTGCCTAGTCCTTTCAAGCTGCTGTAATAGGCATTGCCATTGTTGACCTGTGTAAATTCTTTTACAAACTCCTTCAGGTAGGGGTCGGAGGCAATCATAAAGGTGGTTACTGGTATTTTCAGTTTTCGACATTGTGCAGCGAGTTTGAGGGTTTCTGCCAAAATTTTGCTGTCAATGCCAAAGGAATTTTTGTAGTATTTGATGCCCACCTTCAAGCAGGTAGGCTTGCCATCGGTGATCATGAATATCTGCTTGTTGGGGTTTTTTCTTCGTCGAAGCAAATCCATGGCGAGCTCAAGTCCTGCTACTGTATTCGTATGGTAGGGACCCACTTGCAGGTAGGGTAAATCCTTGATTTCAATCTGCCAAGCGTCGTTTCCAAATACAATGATGTCTAGGGTATCCTTGGGGTAGCGTGTTTTGATCAACTCAGCCAAGGCCATCGCCACTTTTTTGGCAGGGGTAATGCGGTCTTCTCCATACAAGATCATGGAGTGGGAAATGTCAATCATCAAGACCGTGGAAGTTTGGGTACGTTGCTCGTTTTCTACCACTTCCAAGTCGTCTTCGGTCAACAGAAAATCGCCGCCAATCCCCCGGTTGGCTTGGGCATTGCGCAGGGAATCGGTGAGCGCGATTTGATCCAGGTTGTCTCCAAATTCATAAGCTCTTCGCTCCGACCCTTGCTCCTCACCAGGTCCAGAAATTTGGGTACGGTGCTGTCCTGATTTGCTCTTTTTCAGCTTGCCGAAAATTTCTTCTAAGGCGCTTTTTCGGATGGTTTGCTCTGCCTTTCCAGTGATTTCAAACTTGCCTTGCTGATTTTCCTCGCTCAGGTATCCTTTGGATTTCAGATCGTCAATAAAGTTGCCGATGCCATAGTCGGGACTAGTCAGCTGGTAGCGCTTGTCTAGGTTGGTCAACCAGCTCAGCGCTTCGGCTACATCTCCTCCGGTCATGGTGACGAGTTGCAAAAAAATATCCAATAGGCTGTCAAACCGGTTTTTTTCGGGATCAAGCGTGGGGATGAATTTGGTAAAGCGAAACCCTTTCATGGAATGGAATTAGGTAAACAAGATTCCCAAAAATAGGGATGACCGGTACCTACCTTAGTACAACACGTAATTAGGGCAAGGAGTTTTGGAGTTCAAAAAAAATTCGGTAAAAAACAGGATAGAACTTCCTTCAAGCCTTTCGGTTTCCTTCCCCTGTTCGATTTTGGGGGCAGAAAGATTGGTAGCATTCTGTCCTATCCTTAGGATTTACTAGTAAGAAAAAGGGAAATCTCCCTATTTTCGGGGAATGATGACAGCTTCCGATCGGCATGCCCAACTACTCAAATCCACGGCCAAGCGCTTGGGATTTGATTTCTGTGGAATTGCCAAAGCAGATTTTTTGGAAGAAGAGGCACCCAAATTGGAAGAATGGTTGCGTCGCGATTACCAAGGCCGCATGGGATACCTCGCCAATCATTTTGATAAGCGACTCGATCCCCGAAAGTTGGTGGAGGGAGCGAAGACGGTTGTCTCTCTAGTATACAATTACTTTCCAGAGCGGACGCTTTCCGAAGGAACTGAAGGAATCAAGTTGGCAAAGTATGCTTATGGTAAAGATTACCACGACGTCATTCAGGAAAAGTTACGGGAGTTTTTGACGTTTCTCCGCGAGGAGATTGGAGACATCAATGGTCGCTGTTTTGTGGATTCTGCTCCGATAATGGAGAGGCAATGGGCACAGCGAGCAGGGTTGGGCTGGATCGGAAAAAATAGCCTGCTGCTCAATCGTTCCATGGGAAGTTTCTTCTTTTTGGCAGAGCTGGTGATCGATCTAGAAGCTACTCCGGACCTTCCCCTGGCCAAGGACTATTGTGGCACCTGCACGGCCTGCATGGACGCTTGCCCTACGGATGCCATTGTTAGCCCAGGAGTTGTGGATGGTTCCCGCTGCATTTCCTACCTCACCATCGAACTGAAAGACGCGATTCCTGCCTCCTTTGCGGGGAAGATGGACAATTGGGTCTTTGGCTGCGATGTCTGTCAGGACGTATGTCCTTGGAATCGATTTTCCAAACCGCATCAAGAGCCAGCGTTTAGCCCTTCTTCGGACTTGGAAGCCTTGGCAGCAAAAGACTGGAAAGAGCTCACTGAAGAAACATTCAAACGAGTCTTTTCCGGATCTGCTGTCACCCGTACCAAGTTGAAAGGCATCAAACGCAACCTGGAGTTCATCGGCCAGGATAAGTCATCTGACTAAGAAACTGTTGAAAAGTGAATCCGAACGTCACGGGTTTTTATCTTCCTAAGCCAAAGGGCTAACTTGCGCCGATTTCAAGGCGAATGTAAAATTGGAATTGTGGGTTTCTTGGTTCAGGAGTGAAAAAATGCAGTTTTCCAACACAATTTCACAACCCTCCCTCCCCGATTTTGGTTACGATTGTACTATATTTGCAGCATGAATAAGAACGTTTTATTACTGATTTTAGATGGTTGGGGACTTGCTACCAATCCTGCAGTTTCCGCCATCGACAAGGCTACTACTCCTTTTATAGACAGCTTATTCAAGACGTATCCACACGCCAAGTTGGAGGCTTCAGGCCTTGCTGTAGGACTTCCAGAAGGTCAAATGGGCAACTCGGAAGTTGGGCACATGAACATTGGTGCGGGAAGGGTAGTCTATCAAGATTTGGTAAAAATCAATTTAGCAGTACAACAAGGGGAGTTATTGACCCATCCTGTCCTGAGCGCAGCGTTTGATCGGGCAAAAGCAGGGAAGAAAAAGGTGCATTTTTTGGGATTGGTATCGGATGGGGGCGTACATGCGCACATCGAGCACCTCAAAGGACTCTGTGATGCTGCTAAGCACCATGGGATGGAGGATGTATTTATCCATGCCTTTACCGATGGCCGTGATACCGACCCTAAAGGAGGATTGGCCTACCTAGGAGATCTTCAAAATCATTTGGACCATTCCGTTGGAAAAATTGCTTCCGTGATTGGCCGCTACTATGCCATGGATCGGGACAACCGATGGGAGCGCGTCAAGCTTGCTTACGATGCGATGGTAGAGGGGGAAGGAGAAAAATCGAAGAACATCCTGGCTTCCATTAAGAAATCTTACAGCAATAACGTAACAGACGAATTTATCCGTCCCATCATTCAGGTAGGCGAGGACAACAAGCCACTGGCCACTATTCAAGAGGGCGACATGGTCTTGTGTTTTAATTTCCGCACGGATAGAGGTAGAGAAATCACCCAAGCACTTAGCCAGCGAGATTTTCCAGATTTCAACATGAAAAAGTTGGATTTGGACTACTTGACATTGACGACCTACGACGAAACGTTCACTGGGGTGCAGGTCCTATTTGAAAAGGACAAGCTCAACAATACCCTAGGGGAGGTTTTGGAAAAGGCCGGGAAGAAACAAATCCGCATTGCGGAAACGGAGAAATACCCGCACGTGACTTTCTTCTTCTCTGGAGGCAGGGAGAAAGAATTTGTTGGAGAAAGTAGAATTCTCTGTCCTTCTCCCAAGGTAGCCACTTACGATTTGATGCCTGAAATGAGCGCTGGAGAAATCGCCTTGAAGATTACTGCGGAGCTCAATAAGAAAAGCGCAAACTTTATCTGTCTCAATTTTGCAAACGCAGACATGGTGGGGCATACCGGAGATTTTGATGCCGCAGTAAAAGCTTGCGAAGCAGTAGATGCTGCTGCAGAAAAAGTAGTCAAAGCCGCTATCGCAAATGAGTATACAGTCCTGGTAATTGCGGATCATGGCAATTCAGACGTGATGATCAATGAGGACGGCACGCCGAATACAGCACATACGACCAACTTGGTGCCATTTATCGTGGTGGACAAACAGAAATTTTCAGTGAAAGACGGGAAATTGGGTGATTTAGCGCCCACTATCCTTCAGTTGATGGGGGTAGGTATTCCCGAAGAAATGACGGGAGACATACTACTAGAATCATGAAACTTAAAAACCACTTCGCAGTACTGTTTTTTGGGATGACCCTTGCTTGTTCACCAAACCAGCAAGAACCGGCCCTTGAGAAACTTCCCTACTTTGATTTGAAAAGTTTTATCAACCTAGAGCTAAGTAAAATCGAAGGGGATTCGGTGTTGAAAACATCTGTAATTAATGGGAAGGAACAAGTAGCGGATGTGCTGTACACCTCCGAGGAATGGAAGGAAGAATTGGCGGCATTTTATGAAGCTGACATCAATGTTCCAGCTCTTGCTACTGCTTATTCGACTCGAACTACCCCAGACCAGCTGATTCATGAGTTACTTCCTGAGTCAAAAGGCAAGGTGAAGGAGCTTTCGATTCGCTATGTGCAGAATTATCCTGCTTGGGTGACATTTAAGATCAAGGATGAAAATCTATTTTATTCCACTACCACCCTTGGCGAACTTTTCATGAACCAGGCTACGGGAAAGATAGATCAATACAAATTGGAGACAACTCAGAAAGTTCTCTTCCTTTCTCCTACCCACATCAAAATATCCGGGTTTATCCACTAAATAAAAGAGGCCCCGCATTTTGCGGGGCCTCTTTTTTAAGGTGTTTTTAAACCTCCCCTCGTCCACTTATTTTGAAAATAGCGGAGGGCGTTTGGATTGCCAATCGGAATTTTCCTGAATCAACCGTCCCACCATAATCAATTTTTCTTCTTCAAACAGGTTGGCCAATAAAGTAATGGAAGTAGGGCTGCCATTGGGGCCAAACCCATTGGGTAGGCAAAGTGCTGGATGCCCCGTCAAGTTGGTGATTTGGAGTTGCTGCCCAGCAAAGGATGGGGTAATGATCACATCGTACTCTTTCATCAAGGCATGCATTTCTTCAATCAAAACACTCCGTTGCCGACTCATTTGGATGTATTCTACGGCAGGGATAAAGCGAGCAGCTCGAAACACGTTGGGCCAGGCACTCTTGTGCTGGGCTACCATTTGGTCATCCAGATCTAATCGAGTCAACTCATCGAATGCTGCTGCACCTTCTACTAGGAGCATGGATACCAAGGGCGCTGGGTTGATCGTCGTTTTCAACTCCACAGGGTGGAGAGTGACGCCTTGGTTTTTCAGAAGTTCCAATACGGCGCGGTCATTTTCTATTCCGCTGCGATTTCCTTCAAAAAAGGAACTGAAGTACCCCACTTTCAATTTCTTAACTTCTTTTTTAGCCGAATAATTAAATGCTGCCGGGATAGTGGACGGATCCTTGGTGTCGCTTCCATTCAGGACAGAAAGGACAATTGCATTGTCTAAGGCTGATCGGGAGATAGGCCCCACCTTGTCCATGGACCAGCTGAGCGCCATGGCCCCATGTCTGCTGATTCGCCCAAAGGTGGGACGAAGCCCAGTTACTCCGTTGCGAGTGGAAGGGGAAACGATCGAGCCCAGTGTCTCCGTGCCAATAGCGAAGGGCACCAGTCCCGCACTTACAGCCGAAGCAGAGCCGGCAGAAGATCCACTTGCTCCTTGCTTCAGGTTCCAAGGATTTTTAGTGACTCCTCCATACCATACATCGCCCATGGCCAATGCTCCGAGGGTGAATTTTCCCACTAAGACCCCTCCTGCATTTTCTAATTTAGTGATGATCGTGGCGGTTTCATCGATCACCTGATCCTTGTAAGGTGTGGCACCCCAAGTCGTTTTTGTTCCCGGAAGCGCAAATAAATCCTTTACACCGTACGGTATGCCATGAAGTGGACCTCTGTATTTGCCTGCTGCAAGCTCCTGATCTAGGCCGCGCGCCTGAGCCAGCGCTTGATCTTCTAGGAGAGTTACCAAGCAAGCCAAGGTATCGGAATGGGTTTTGATTCGTTCCAGATAAAGTTTTGTCAACCGCTCAGAAGTCACTTGACGTGATTTGATCAGTACGGAAAGTTGGTGAACTGGCATAAATGCGAGATCCACATCAGATGTGGGCAGGGCGACCTTTGTAGGAAGACCCCAGTCGAAGGCCTGTTGTTCCTGGTTAGGGAAGAAGCCATGTGGAAGGGGGTTGAAAACTAGGGAAGGTCCTACTGAATTTGCTAATTTGGTTTGGCGGAGTAGTTCATAGTTGCTACGGTGGGTAGTGAGTGTACCGATCATGCTGTCTTTTTCTTGGGGAGTAAAAGACAGGCCAATCAAATCTGCAGCGGCATCGATGATTGGAGGATTGATTTCGCCTACATTTCGGCCGAGACCAAAACCCAAGGCGGAGAAAATTGCAGCGCCAAGAAAAAGAAAAGCGATGGAAGGCAGGTTGTTTTTTCGATTCATTGGATAGTTTTGTATACGTCCCAAACTTGTTTCACCTCAAGGTGTTCATTTCGCGCTACAAAATCAAACCTTCCATGGATCAAGCCACTAATTTTCCCAAATTTCCCATGCATTTCAGAGGTCTGCTCTTGCTTGCGGGTATGTATACGATTGCTTGGTCGGCCTTTTACACCTACTTTGGAGAGGCTGTGGTCCAGTGGATGGCTATGGGAGTGATTCCATCGGAACCTTTACCCAGCTCCTATTTTGGAATCTTTGGAATTGCCATTGGACTCGTGCTATTTTTTGCTGCCTTTTACCCGGTTTCTTGGGTTTGGTTGATTTTGATTGGGATTTCGGGGAAAATCATCTCCGCCATTTGGTTTACCCTGGGCTTTGCACCTGAGCTAGGATGGAATAAGCGCTCGGTATTTCATTTGGTGTTTAACGAGTTGCTCTGGTTGATTCCTTTGACCCTTATTTTCTTGCGAAGCCTGCAAGTAAAGAATTACCTAAAGCAATCCGAAAACAAAGGGTGACTCAGCTTGTCTGAAATTGACAGTGTCCAAGCCCGATTGACCTGCTTCACCTACAAAAAAATTGTACCTTAGTAAGACGGAAAATTTCCTTTTCTTACCCCAACTCCTAGTTCGAATGTCTCAACACCAAGCCCACAAACTTTTTCTTTTGGATGCCATGGCCCTGATTTATCGGGCCCATTTTGCCTTTAGTAAAAACCCCAGAATCAACTCCAAAGGCCTCAACACAGGGGTGATGCTTGGATTTACGAATACCCTTTTGGAGGTCTTGGAAAAAGAAAAGCCTAGCCACATCGCAGTAGCATTTGACACCAAGGCCCCCACGTTTCGGCATGAACAATATACCCCTTACAAGGCGAATCGACTGGAGCAACCCGAAGACATCACTGTGTCCATTCCTTGGGTAAAGGAGATTGTTCGTGCATTTAAAATCCCAGTTTTGGAAATGGATGGATTTGAGGCGGATGACATTATTGGGACCATCGCAAAAAAAGCGGAAAAGGAACTGTTTACCGTTTACATGATGACCCCAGACAAGGACTATGGGCAAATTGTGGATGACCATATTTTTTTGTATAAGCCTGCCTTCATGGGCAATGGAGTGGATGTGATGGGGCCCAAACAAATCTGTGAAAAGTGGGACATTGAACACGTGGATCAGGTGCGGGATATCTTGGGATTGATGGGAGATGCGGTGGATAACATTCCCGGAATTCCTGGGATTGGGGAAAAAACTGCCGTCAAACTGCTTAAAGAATTTGGAACCGTGGAGGGAGTGGTTGCTAATGCTGACCAACTCAAGGGTAAACAACGGGAAAATGTGGAAAACTTTGGTGCGCAGGGCATTCTATCCAAGGAATTGGCAACTATCAAGATTGATGTTCCCGTAGATTTTGATGAGGTAGACCTTCGGTATGATGGGATGGACGAAGAGAAATTGCGGGCGATTTTTTCGGAATTGGAGTTCCGCACCCTTGCCGCTCGCTTATTTAAAGAAGGCCCTGCCAAAAAAACGGCCGCAGCCCCTCCTGCCCCCGCGCAGATGGACTTATTTGGAGCACCTGCTCCGCAGCCCACGATTCAATTCGAGGAGGGAGAGGATGAGGACGCCATTTCACTAGCAGCACCCGTGGTTTTGGACACCATCCATAGCAATGCCCACAATTACCATAAAATCAAGGGAAAAGCGGCCATTCAAGAGCTGGTAGATTACCTGCTTCTTCAAAAGGAGATCTGCTTTGATACGGAGACTACTGACCTCGATGCCATGCGAGCGGAGCTGGTGGGACTTTCCTTTGCGTATTTGGAAGGAGAAGCCTACTACATTCCGGTAGGGCCTGATTCAAAAGAAACCCAGGAGGTATTGGAATTACTTCGCCCGGTATTTGAAAATGAATCCATTCTCAAAATCGGCCAAAATATCAAGTACGACTTGCTGGTCCTCAAAAACTACGGGATTGAAATTAAGGGAATCTTGTACGATACGCTACTCGCCCATTACTTAATCGAACCCGAAGGCAAGCATGGCATGGACTGGCTAGCACAGCAATACTTGCAGTACAAGCCCGTGTCGATTACCGAACTGATTGGCAAAAAAGGCAAAGGTCAAGGCAATATGCGTGATGTCGACGAAGATGAGGTGACAGCTTATGCTGCCGAAGATGCAGACATTACGCTTCGACTGAAGGGCAAATTGGACCCGATTTTACAGTCCAATGGCTTAAAGAAGCTGGTGGAGGAAGTAGAAAACCCGCTGATCCCCGTATTGACCGATATGGAATTTGAAGGAGTCCGGATAGACACAGGGAGCTTGGCAGAGCTGTCGGTCACTTTGGAGCAGGAAAGTAAGGAAATTGAAAAGCGGGTCTATGAATTGGCGGGAGTAAGGTTTAACCTGGCTTCCCCCAAGCAGCTTGGGGAAGTGCTTTTTGAAAAATTGAAATTGGACCCCAAGGCCAAAAAAACCAAGACCGGGCAATATGCCACCGGGGAAGAAATCTTGAGCAAGCTCGCCGATGAACACGAAATCGCTGAGGCTATTCTCGAGTACCGCCAAATGGTCAAGCTGAAGTCCACCTATGTGGATGCACTTCCTACGATGATCAACCCCAAGACTGGAAGAATCCACACCACCTATAACCAGTTTGTGGCTGCTACCGGACGCCTTTCTTCGATCAATCCCAATCTGCAAAATATCCCAATCCGTACTGCTCGAGGCAGAGAAATCCGAAAGGCATTCGTGCCTCGAGATGAGAATTACGTCTTGCTGTCTGCCGATTATTCCCAGATTGAACTGCGCTTGATGGCGGCATTTTCTCAGGATGAATCCATGCTGGAAGCCTTCCGAACAGGACGTGACATCCACGCTACGACAGCAGCCAAGATTTTTAAGGTTCCCTTGGATGAGGTGACCACCGACATGCGCAGAAAAGCCAAAACCGCCAATTTTGGTATCATCTATGGCATTTCTGCCTTTGGATTAGCCCAGCGACTTTCCATTCCTCGTGGGGAGGCCAAAGAGATCATTGATGCCTACTTCACGGAGTTTCCGGCCGTCAAACAATACATGGATGGAGCGATTGAAAAGGCCCGAACTCAGGAATTTGTGGAGACCATCCTTGGGCGTCGTCGCTACTTGCGGGACATCAACAGCCGCAACATGACCATGCGGGGTTTTGCAGAGCGAAATGCCATCAATGCCCCACTTCAAGGTTCGGCAGCTGACCTGATCAAGGTGGCCATGATCCATGTGCAAGCCTGGATGAAAGCGAAAAATTTGAAGTCCAAACTGATTCTCCAGGTGCACGATGAACTGGTGTTTGATGCGCATAAAGACGAAGTAGACCTACTCAAAAAAGAAATTCCAGGCTTGATGTCCAATGCCATTCCTCTCCCTGTGCCGATCGAAGTGGAAGTTGGCGTAGGTCCGGATTGGCTGCAAGCGCATTAAATTAGCAAGTCTTTAGTAGCAAGTATCAAGACTTGAGAAACTGTACGAAGTACCAAGTACAAGGTACCAAGTAGGGTTTTCCTGAGAGATGGTAATTTTGTTTTTGATTAACAAATGGTCTTTTTCTTTTTAAATAGAACGTTCATTTAGAAAATACTTTGTACTTGGTACTTTGTACCTTGTACCTTCTACAACCATCAACTCTTTAAACTCCATTCGATTGGCTAAAGTAAAAACCACCTTTTTCTGTCAAAACTGCGGAGCGCAGAGCCCGAAGTGGACCGGCAAATGCCCTGCTTGCGGGGAATGGAATACCTATGTAGAAGAGATTATTCAAAAAGAGGAGCTAGGCAAAGGAAGCTGGAAGCCGCAGGGCTCCGGGCTTAAAAAAGCGAGCACCCCTAAGAAAATAGCTGAGGTCAACTACGAGGAGCAGCCCCGCTGGATTACCTCGGATCCGGAACTGGATCGCGTACTGGGAGGAGGAATTGTTGCAGGTTCCCTTGTCCTTATTGGGGGTGAGCCAGGCATAGGCAAATCCACGCTCATGCTCCAAATCGCCTTGACGCTGAAGGGAAAGAAAGTCCTCTACGTCTCTGGGGAGGAAAGTGAAGCGCAAATAAAAATGCGCGCAGATCGAATGGCTTCCAAAAACCCAGATTGCTACGTGCTTTCTGAAACGAATACGCAACAGATTTTTCAGCAGATTGAGGTGCTCAACCCGGACTTTTTGGTCATTGACTCCATCCAAACCCTAAATAGCCAGTTTGTGGAATCTGCTGCGGGATCGGTATCTCAAGTGCGGGAATGCACGGCGGAGCTGATGAAGTTTGCCAAGGAGACTGGCACGCCTGTGTTTTTGATCGGCCACATTACCAAAGATGGATCCATTGCTGGTCCCAAAGTGTTGGAGCACATGGTAGATACCGTGCTGCAGTTTGAGGGGGACCGTCACCTGACCTACCGCATCTTGCGCACCTCCAAAAACCGATTTGGGTCCACCCATGAATTAGGCATCTACGAAATGCGAGCCGAGGGCTTGCGTGCTGTCTCCAACCCTTCCGAGATTCTACTCACGCAGCGGGAAGAAGTGCTCAATGGTGTGGCCATTGGCGCGATGCTAGAGGGCAATCGCCCCCTACTGATCGAGATTCAATCCTTAGTAAGCCCAGCGACTTACGGCACGCCGCAGCGAAGCAGTACGGGACACGACGCGAAGCGACTCAATATGCTTTTGGCGGTACTTGAAAAACGTGGAGGCATGCGCCTCGGACAGCAAGACGTGTTTTTGAATGTCGCAGGAGGCTTGCGCGTAGATGATCCAGGTTTGGACTTGGCGGTGTGCGCATCCCTGATTTCCAGTTACGAAGACAGCCCCGTTTCAGAGCAGATCTGCTTTGCCGGCGAAGTAGGCTTGGGGGGAGAAATTCGTGCGGTATCTCGCATCGAAAATCGCATCGCTGAAGCAGAAAAGCTCGGATTCAAAAAGATTGTTGTTTCTAAGTATGCCGTCAAAGGAATGGATTTGAGCAAGTTTAAAATCCAAATTATCCAAGTCAGTAAGCTGGAAGAGATGTATCAGTTGATTTTTTAGGAAAGGCTCTAGGGGCTTAAAACAAAATGGGGATTCAAATGTCACATTTGAATCCCTTTTTGCAACTTACAGGCTTAAATTTCTTGCCCATGAAAGCCCTACTCACCATTGGACTTTTGGTCCTTTCCAATACCTTCATGACCTTGGCCTGGTATGGTCACCTGAAGTTTGCCGAATGGAAATGGTTTAGCAAACTCGGCCTCCTTTCCATCATTCTGATCAGTTGGGGAATTGCCCTATTTGAATACCTATTCCAAGTTCCAGCCAATAAATTAGGCTATGCCGGTAATGGAGGTCCCTTTTCCCTGGTCCAACTTAAGGTCATTCAAGAAGTAATTACGCTAGTAGTATTTATGGGATTCACGCTGGCTGTTTTCAAAACCGAAACTCTTAAAATCAATCACCTGATAGGGGCAGTTTTTCTGGTTCTTGCCGTCTTCTTTTTCTTTAAAAAATAACCCTTTGCCTTGATTCCATGTCCCCAAGCGAAAATTTACCCGACCAAAACTTAGATCCCAAAGATTGGGAAGCCATGCGCCGATTGGGCCATCAGATGGTCGACGACTTGATTAATTACTGGAAGGGAATTCGAGAAGAAAAAATTTGGAGACCCATCCCGGAGGAGGTAAAGACGTTCTTGGACCAACCCCTACCCGAAAACGGGCAAACCCCAGAGGAGGTCTATCAAGAGTTCAAGCAATACATTTTTCCCTACAACAAGGGAAATGTACACCCTCGGTTTTTTGCTTGGATTCAAGGGACCGGTACGCCGCTGGGTTCCTTTGCAGATCTGCTGGCCTCAGGCATGAATCCTAACACAGCTATTGGCGAGCACTCGGCGATGTATGTAGATCGGCAAGTGGTCAACTGGTGTAAGGAGTTGATGAACTTTCCTTCCGAAGCCTCTGGAATCCTAGTCAGCGGGGGCTCCATGGCGAATATCACCGCTTTGACGGTGGCGAGGAATTCGTTTGGAGAAGAAAAGATTCGACAAAGAGGGCTTAAGTCGGCATCCGCCCAACTGTTGATTTACTGCTCGGTAGAAACGCACTCCTGCATTCTAAAAGCAGCCGAAATTATTGGTTTGGGAAGCGAAGGGGTTCGAAAAATCCAAGTGAACAAGCAATACCAGTTGGACACTTCAGCCCTACGAACTCAAATCGAAGCAGATCTTCGGGCCGGCTTTCTGCCCTTCTGCCTGGTGGGTACTGCCGGCACGGTCAATACTGGGGCCATTGACCCCATGGCGGAGCTGTTGAAGATTTCCAAAGAATTTGGACTCTGGTTTCATGTGGATGGAGCTTATGGTGCCTTGGCAAAACTTGATCCGATCTATGCCGATGCCTTGCAGGCAATTGAGGAGGCGGATAGCTTGGCCTTTGACCTGCACAAGTGGCTCTATGTACCCTACGAAGTGGGGTGTACGCTTATCCGAGACGCCAAAAAGCACCGGGATTCCTTTGCCATCACTCCCAATTACCTCCTGCGGGAACAGCGGGGCCTTTCGGGAGGCTTGGACTCGACCAACAATTATGGATTTGAGCTTTCGCGTGGCTTCAAGGCGTTGAAAGTATGGATGTCTCTCAAAGAGCATGGAAGAGCGAAGTATGCAACCCTAATTTCTCAAAACAATCGGCAGGCAGTCTACTTGGGGGAGTTGGTAAAGAATCACCCCAATTTGGAATTGATGGCACCAGTATCCATGAGCATTACCTGCTTTCGGATGATCTACCCCAGTTTGGATGAGGATGCCCTTCGCGAACTCAACCGGGAAATCCTCCTTCGTCTGCAGGAGGAGGGAATTGCCTCACCTAGCTCCACCCTCTTAGACGGAAAGTTTACCTTGCGTGTAGCCAATACCAACCAACGCACGCGTATGGAAGACATGGATTTGTTGGTTCGGGAGGTGCTTCGCCTAGGAAATCAAAAAATTGCGCTCGGATAAGTCAAATTTGGCTCAATTTTCGTTATGTTATTGGACACTACATAACACAACCAACTATGCGAAAAAAACTCTTTTTTACCCTGATTTTAGCCGGACTAGTCCTTGGCTCCATTTCCACACAGGCACAGGAAATTGGATTACGCTTTGGCCACATTAATGGAAACAACGTGGCCTTGGATGGAATTTTCTCAACGGGAGAATTCAGTAGAGTACATGCCAATGTGAGCTTTGGCCAAAAAGGACTGGGCGTGGATGCGCTTTGGAATCCGATTTACGACGAAATCCCGGACACCCAGCTCAACTGGTATGCAGGATTTGGACCTTCAGTGTACTTATCCGAGGAGTTCCGATTTGGAGGAGCTGGAGAAGTGGGCGTAGAGTATGCTTTTTCTGAGGTGCCGATTACCCTAGGACTTGATTTTAGACCCTACCTATTTTTAGTAGAAGTTACCGAATTTCGAGCTGGATTTGGCCTAAACGCACGCTGGAGGTTGAACTAAGCCGGATGAAAACAAAAAACCCCGTTTGACGGGGTTTTTTGTTTTCTTAAAATTCAACAATCAATCCGATAGTAGGAAGGATAGTTCCACCTGGATTCACGATGGACTTGAGTTGGTAGCGGCTTGGGTCTGTCGGGTTTACAGTCAGGTTGCCTTGTCCATCTCGAACGGGGACTATTTGTGGAGGCTGTTGCGCCTTATAGTTGTAGGCGTTTTGGATGTCAAAATACCAGTTCAGATTCCATCGGTCAAAGAAGTACTTTTTATCGAGGCGTATGTCAAGTTGATGAAAGGACTTTAGACGGACGTCATTGATTCGTGTAAAATCGAGAATGGCAGCATTCCTGAGGTCCCAATTGCTACGAAGACTTGAGGCGCTCAAGTCTGCAGGTGTGTAGGGTGTTCCACCTAGGAAGCGCCATCTTCCACCCATCTCCCAGTTTTTGCCAAAGCGCTTGCCTGCCGTAAGACTGACAATAAATCCATTGTCCCAGGAGGAAGGAATCATACCCTCCGAATTGGGGTTGGTAAACTCTGAGCGCACCAATGTCAAGGAAGCGATTCCATAGAAATTGTTGTAAAGCCGCTGCTGTGCCAAAAACTCGAGTCCATAAGCTCTCCCAGTAGAATTTGAGAGTACGGGCTCGTTTCCAATCGCACCGAAATCTGCCCCTAGGTTGGCCAAGGAAATACCGTTGCGGATGGAAGTCGGGTAGTTGCTATATCGCTTGTAAAATGCCTCTGCGGTAAATCGTCGTGCTTTCTCAGGAACCAAGTATTCGATTCCGCCGATAAGCTGTGCATTTCGAATAAAGCGGATGTCACTGTCTTGATTCACAAAAGCACCTGCAGAATTTTGGTAACCGAGAATGGTATAAGCCGGCCGCTGGTAGTAGATTCCTGCATTCGCGGTAGCAAAGAGATTGGGCTTGAGTTGGTAAGAAACAGAAAATCGTGGGCTCAGCTGGTTGAGGGGGTTGGATGCGGTTTTGGCAAAATCTGAACCGTCAATTCGTACCCCTCCACTAAGCAATAGCCGATCCCCAAACCAATTTCGAGTTCCCGATACAAAAGCCCCATAGCTACTGTAGTTGGAGGTAGCCAAGATATCAATGGTGCCTCCAGTCTTAGAGAGGGCGACGCGGTCAAAATTGTCGATTAGGTAGCGAGAGTACTCCAGATTGATCCCGTATTTGAGGGAATACCCCTTTCCGAAAATGCTATTTTCTCCACGGAACTTATTTTCTGATTCCTGGGAGCGGTACCGGAAGAGTAGGTTTTTCTCGTCTCCTTCCTGGTTTCCGGCATATTTATAGGATTCGTTGTTGAGCATATTCCGGCTCAACACAAAGGTCCAAAAACCATTGTCTCTATACCGCTTCAATTTGGCCCCCGTAGTGTAATTCCATTGGGTTTGTACTGGCAACACGTTGAGCAGGTAAAGGCGATCGTCTTTTTCTTCCTGAGTTTCTTCTTCTGGAACATCCTCGTTAAGCACAAATTGGTCAATGGCGCCAATGCCTATGAATGTTAATTCTGTTTTTTCGTTGATTTTGGTGGTGGTTTTTACCTGGAAATCGTTGAAAGTGGGTAGAAATGGGAGTTTGAGCAATCGAAATAAGCCCTGCAAATAGGACCTTCTGGCTGATAGAATATAGGTTGTCTTAGGGGAAAGAGGACCTTCGTTGGATAGGGTCAACTCGGAAGCACCTACGGTCAGCTGGGTAGCCATCCGATCTCGCCTTCCTTCCTTGAGTTGAAACTCGAAGAATGAACTCAGGCCATTCATGCGATTGGCAGGAAATCCACCCGTGATCAAGTCTACATTTTTAAT
This sequence comes from Bacteroidota bacterium, assembly GCA_037975655.1. GTDB lineage: Bacteria > Bacteroidota > Bacteroidia > Cytophagales > Cyclobacteriaceae > Algoriphagus. Next base: position 19,140 of record JBANGF010000061.1, read on the forward strand.
CAAGTTGACATTCAAGATTCCTGCAGGGCCTCCAGAGGACCCTTGGGTGGCGAAGTGGTTGATGACGGGAACCTCGATTTCGTCTACAAAAAAGCGGTTTTCGTTCGGTGCACCACCTCGAATCAGGATGTCGTTACGGAAACTTGGCGTGCTCGCCACACCTGGCAAGGATTGGATCACTCGAGAGATGTCTCGATTCCCACCTGGATAGCGCTCGATTTCATTGGTGTTCAGCTTGCGTACCGAGAGTGGGGTTTCTTCCGAACGGGTAAATTCACTGCTTACCACCACTTCACTGAGTTCGGAAGCATCTTCTACCAAATTAAAATCCAATAGTACAGGCTTGGCCAAGCTCACCTGGATTTCGTAGGCGGTAGATGATTTGTAGCCCACATAGCTGGCTCGCACATTGTAAAGTCCTGCTGGGATGTTGCTGATTTCGTAGTAGCCCTCTTCGTTGGTG
>JBANGF010000345.1:0-2879 GCA_037975655.1 Bacteroidota bacterium
CCGCATTGAGTAAACCCTCACGCTCCAATACCTCCAAGGCTTTATCCGTATTTTTTTCTTTCTTTTTATTGGTCAACTGCACTACCCCATAGACCACAAGGGCACTTACCGCTACCACAGCCCCTACCTTAACCCAGTCCTCAGAACCTTTTTTGAAAACATTGAGCTGCTTCGCTAAAGTCTGTTCCAACTCTGCTGATTTTTTCTCCAGTTCCTTACTCATGGGTATTTTTTCCTTTTGTTGAATTAAAAATAAATTCCTTCAGTGAAGTATTGACCCGTTGCTGGAAGCCTTGGGAATCCCTGGTCAGGTACAAGAAGACTACTACTAGCAAATACCCCAGTGCCACCACCAAGAACCCAAAATACGGACTTTGGGTGACCTGACTGATGTAAAAGGCAAGGGACAAGGAAAAAAACAGCCCGGCAACCAACAAAATAGAACCAATCAACACCAATAAAATCAAGCGAGAAAGCATTCCGACCAGCTGGTCTTGAATATCTGACTTGATTAGTTCGATTTTGGTTTCGATCAAGGATTTGATCGTCTGTAAGATCTCAGCAAAATTCAACATACCGAAAATTTTTGTAGGGAACAGGCCTGCTATGAATCACCGAATATACTTAAAAAAGTGCCTACCGAAAAAGGAACACTCCCCTTATTTTTCCCCTTTTTGGTAGTACTGGTACCGCAACACAAGTTCCAAAGCGAGCAAGATGGCCTCATTGACTGGATGGAGGGCCGAGAGTGCTTCATCCACGTCCTTGAGTCGGGTGTAGTAGGCAGGCGCCAATGGAATATCCAGATCAGCATTGATCCGGGTGCTCACTTCTTGAAAGGCTTCTGGCCGTTCTGCTTTGAGCAATTTACAGGTGATCAACTCCTTCAAGTTGGTCTTGTTATTTTTTCGTGCAGAGGCACCAAATACACGACAGATCAAACCTCTTTTGGCATAATTCCCACAAAAGCCCTTACTCAAATCGGCAGACTGTGCTCGATACACCACACAAACTCCCTTGGATTTGTCTGCGGCAAGCTGAGCAGCAAGCTCCTCTGCCAACCCTTTTTCATACAAATCAAAAGCTAGAGGCAAAAATTCCAAGGCAGATGCAGGTACTTCAGGATTGGAGCAACAAAATCCACAACCCGAAATACATCCCATCCCCGCTTCTTGGTGGAATTGCTTGGATTGCTCCTCCAGTTCCACAAAAAGCCCCTCAACCGCCTGCGCCTTTTCAAAAAGATTCATCTCAAATTAGTTATCGAACAAAATTAGCAGGCCTTTTGACTATTTGGCCTAGAAAGTAACTTGATTTTTTCCTACTCTACATCAATCATTTATCCTGATTTTTTTAAAAATCCCCATCTTTACTGCTTAAGAATCGTATGCTTAAACCAAAAATAGGGAATCACATGACTGAGCAAGCAGCTGAAAATTCGGAAGAACAAATCCGAAACGCCTTTAAAGAACGGGATTGGAACGAAATTAAAAGCGCGGACTCCTGGGCCATCTTTAAGGTAATGTCCGAGTTTGTAGAAGGTTTTGATAAACTCGCAAAAATCGGCCCCTGCGTCACTATTTTTGGTTCTGCCCGTACTCCTCGTGACCATGCCTACTACAAAATAGCCGAAGAAATCGCCGCCAAACTCGTACGCCATGGCTATGGAGTGATTACTGGAGGCGGTCCAGGCATCATGGAAGCAGGAAATAAGGGGGCCTTCTCAGAAGGTGGAAAATCCGTAGGTCTCAACATCCAGTTGCCCTTCGAACAGTTTAACAACCTCTACATCGATCGAGACAAACTGCTCAACTTTGATTACTTCTTTGTCCGTAAGGTCATGTTTGTCCGCTATTCCCAAGGATTTGTTGTGCTCCCCGGAGGATTTGGTACACTAGACGAGTTTTTTGAAGCGCTCACCCTCATCCAAACCAACAAGATTGGTCGTTTCCCAATTGTACTAGTGGGCAAAGATTACTGGGGAGGATTGGTAGATTGGATCAAAAATAGATTGCTTCAGGAAGACCTTCACTACATCAGTGAATCGGATTTGGACTTATTCTGTGTGGTAGATACCGCCACAGAAGCCGTCAAAGTGATTGATGAATTTTACAGCAAATACCTGCTTAGCCCTAATTTCTAAGGGCTAACTTCTCAAAGATTGCCAATCAAAAATTAGGATACTTTCAGGCGAAGTTCCCCTTGTCTTTTGATGACCTTCAGGTCAAAAAACTGGTTGACAAAGCCCTTGCAGTGGTTCTCAGCCCACTCCGCACGAGATTCTGTGTCGTGAAGCAAAGTCATCCGCAATAGGGTCTTTACATAGGGCTCGTGCTGTCCCAGCTGCCGCACGTAGGATACCAAGGTTGTTGTCCAATCTTCTTGGAATTTTTCAAAGTGCGTGCGCCCATCAAATAAAAGTTCGAGCTGGTTGTCCCCATGTCGGAATCGGTAGATCCCGCAAAGCTGTCTGTAAATCACCCGGATTCGCTCACGAGGAAATTCTTTTCTCTCCAAAATCGAACGATAAGTATGGTCCATCAACTGCAAGGGATTGTACAGCTGGGTATAAGAGGCTTTTAATTCGGCCACCATCTGATCCAACAACTCCTCTTCCAGAACCGATTGGGCCTGACGAAGGATGTAGTTTTTGTCTAGAGGGAATAGTTTTTGAATCATTAGTGAACCCTTTCTTTCACAAAAATAGAATTTCTTGCAAAAAATGCCTCCTTCCGAGGAAGGAAAAGGAATCCTTGCTCAAAATTCTTCTCACTTCTTGGCCGCTGCAAACATCTCTTCAATAAGTAGTGTGTAAAAATGGGATACTTCCATGCCCATGGCCCGCACCTGCTGCGATATCAAACTGGTTTCGGTCTGTC
>JBANGF010000085.1:0-2775 GCA_037975655.1 Bacteroidota bacterium
GGGTAGGGTCGATTATCCATTTTGTGGTGCTCATTGTGGTTGTTGTTTAAGTTTAGAAATTAGATTAGGTAAGATTTTACTCGAAAGTTCAGTTGGATTAGCCTCGAAGTTTGTCCAATAGGCCATTGAGAACAAGGAGTTCGGATTCTTCGAGGTGAATTACTTTTTTATTGAGGGCAGTAAATTGAGGTTCCAATATTTCCAATAAGCGCAAGCCTTTTTCGGTGATCAGCACATCCACTTTTCGGCGATTTTCAGGGCATTCTTCCCGTTTCACCAACTCCTTGGCCTTCAACTTGTCTACCAGCCTGGACGCATTCGACATGGTATTGAGCATGCGCTCTTGGATAGCCACTATGGTCACTGGCTTTCCTTGCTGCCCTCGCAAAATACGTAACACGTTGTATTGCTCTGGGGAAAGATCTTGAGGTTTCAATACAGCTGTTTGGAAGCCCACCAAGTAACTGTGGGTGTACAGCAGATTGACCACTGCCTTGTTGTATTCATCTTTAAACTGGGCTTGCTTAATCGCCTCTTCAATTTTTCCCATAGGATATAAATTCAATTGATGTATATACAATTGTTGTAGGCAAAAGGTTTCAATCGGATGAAAAAAAAATTACATCTGTGATTTAACTAATTACAAATCAGTGATTTTGGTTTGGTTTAAAACCGTAATAAAAAATTGGTGAGGTTATCCTGTCTTGACAGTCCGAGTTTTTTCCGAACACGGTATCTCCCAATCTCCACACCCCGCACAGATATCCCGAGCAAATTGGCAATCTCCTTCGTGTTGAGGTTCATTCGGATGTAAGCACTAAATTTTACCTCTTGAGGAGTGAGTTCAGGAAAACTTTCTTTGAGGCGGGTGATGAATTTTCCATGTACTTGATCAAAACTATCCGCAAAGGCAGTCCAATGTTCATTCCCCTCCAAATCTTTGTCAATGGAACGTACCAAACGAATCAGTTGGGCACTAGTTTCTTCATTCAAAGATTCTGTACTCAGAATTTTTAAGGAGTTTTTGAGGTTTGTAAGCAACTTATTCTTCTGAATTAAATTCATTGCAGAAGAGGTTAGTTCTTGGTTTTTGTACTCAATTTCTGCCTGCAATTGCGCATTTTTCAAGCGGATAATTTCTTCTTCAGAACGCTGAGTGATCGATTCGATCACGTCATCCTTTTTACGGAGTGCTTGGTAGTTTTCTTGCTCTAGTTCTAAGGTTTGTTTTTTGTAACGCTTATCTAGCCACTGAAATCCAAAGTACAGCAAGCTGCCTAGCAATAACCCATAAATCAAATAGGCGAAAATTGAACGGTAGAAAGGGGGCCTTACCGTAAAAGAAAATTCAATGGGTTCGGACACAGCATCAAAAATAGATTTGGCTCGAACTTGAAAAACATAATCCCCTTCGCGAAGATTGGTATACTCTTTCTTAGAATCACTACTCCATTCGGACCATTCCTCTTCAAAATTCAAGAGGCGATATTGAAATTGAAGTTCACTTTCACTTTCAAAATGTGCCGAACCAAAATCGAAGGAAAACGAATTTTGATCAAAATCGAATTTCCGAGCGCTATCTCCCAATAGCCCATGGCCAGAAAAAAGAACTTGTTCCTCGATTCCTCGATTTCGAATTTCTCTAAAAAATACTCGTGGCTGATCTTCCTTCACTTGGTCTAATCCCGGTTGGTAATGGACAAATCCCTGCTTTGCACCAATTAAAATATGCTGTTCATCCAATACCGTAACATTGGCTAAATCATCATTCCACAATCGCTTCACCTTATTAAAAGGTGAATAATGTAGGCTTCGCTGCTTATTTTTTTCTTGCCGAAGAATCCCTAATCGAGACTGCTCGATAAAGTACACATTCCCCAAAGCATCGGTTTCCACATCTGCCATGACGGTTCCATAACCAAACAAATCGTTGATTTCATTCACCGGTACAAACCGGTCTTTTTGCGCATCAAATTTAAATACGCCTCCATTAGCAGTGAAAATTAAACGATCGGCAATCCGAAACACGTTGATCAAATCGTCTGTAGGAAAGCCTTGTGCACTCGTATACCGTTTGCTGCTCTGCACTTTCTTTAAATCTGGGCTCAAAGTCACCTTAAATACGCCTTTGTATCCATGTGCTATCCAAAGCGTGTTTCCGTCAAATTCCATCACCCTTGAGGATTCCGAAAAGCCTTGTATCTCTTGAACGAAGGTTAATTTCCCATTTCTTTTTTGGAACAAACTGAGACCCGTATAGGTCCCTTGAATAAAATAATCCGCTTGCTTAGGGTGGGCCTTGATCACCCATGCTCCTTGAACCGTAGCAATTGGAACTGCCCGATTGCCTTCAATGGAAAAAGTCCCATTGTGATGATTAAGGATGACTTCACCTTGAATTACCTGTACCGAATAGACTTGCCCATCGGTACCGCTAACCTTACTCATTTTGCCATTTTCCCAAGCAAACAATCCATTGTTGGTCCCCAAGTAGACTTTGTTGCCCGCTTTTACCGCAGTATATCCCGAGCCCTCTAAACCCATACGGTCATCTACCAAAGAAAAAGGAGAAAACAAATCGACTCTAGCGATACCATTGTTCATCGCTAGCCAAAGACCCTCTTGGCTATCTTCAAAAATGTAATTGATGGTCAAATCCATCAAACCTGCCTCTTTATCTACATGAGTCAGTAAGTTACCCTCTCGATCTATCACAAAAAGTCCTGCATTTTGAGTAGCTAGTGCGAAATTCCCGTCCTTCAGGCGAACACTAAA
>JBANGF010000105.1:0-6943 GCA_037975655.1 Bacteroidota bacterium
TTTCTAAATTAATGTTTAAAGGATGCAGGGATGTAATTCCCCCTTGAAAGGGGGTAAGGGGGATTCCCTACTAATTTTTGTGTTGGTTTTTCCCCGAAACCCTCCACGTATTCGCCGAATTGTATTTCCCTACCACGAGCACCTTGAAGAAATCCTTTTTGCCCAAGTCTGGAGGGAGCGCATACTGCTTCGCATCGGAAGACACCTCCCCTAATAAAAAATACTCGTCCTGGCTTCCTTCCCCAAAGTGATCCGTGGGACTCCAGTAGACAGAAAGGGTTTCGGATTGTGTGCCTGGAGTCCAGGTAAGCAGTTGGTTTTTTCCCTTACCGACCAAAGTCAGGTTACTCAGGGAAAGGGATCCTTTCAGGGGTACCCCATCCAGTTCGCGTTCCTGATGCTCCGGCACCACCAGATTAAAAAAGCGGATCATCGACGGGAGTACATCTACTAGGGCCGCTTGTCCCGAATGAAACCGGGCATTCAGGTCTTGGGCATTGGTGCTGATCCAGATTTCTCGTTCCGCCTCGCTCTGCCCTCCGTGATCCTTTCCATCGGGCTCCTTGCGCCCATGGTCGGTAGTAACCCAGAGCTGCCAATCCTCGCCTTTTTGCTGTCGCCGCTTGATGGCCTGCCAAATCAAGCCTACCTGGGCATCTGCTTTTTGGATGGCGGCATCGAGTTGAGCACTTCTTCCATGTCGATGCCCCATGTCATCCGTGTATTGGAGATACACCCAGGTAAGGTCTGGCCCTTGGGTAGCAAGGTAGTTTGCTGCCTCTTCGGCCACTTTTTGATCAATTTGAGAGATGTAGTGGTGCTCCGGATCGTGGGGGTAGCGCAGCGTATCCAGCTCCAAGCCATCCAGAGATTGATTCAACCGGAGGAAGTTCGTTTGCGGAAGATTTTCTCCCAAGAGCTTGGTGCGATTGTCCTGCCAAGTGGAGAAAATAGCCAACTTCGCATCAGGGCGGGCCTCGCGCAAATAGCGGAAAATGGTCCAGTATTGGTAATTGGGGGATTCGATGCCATTGCCCCAAACTTGGTGCTTGTGTGCCCAGGTACCTGTCAAAATAGAATTGTAGCCGACGGCAGAAATGGTAGGAGATTCAGAATATCCTCCTTTTTGGCCCCCGGCAGATGCACGCGCATAGCCCCCAATTTGGATCACTTGATCCAAATTGGGAGTGGCTACGCGCTCCAAATCCTGAGCCGGAATTCCATCTAGAATAATGAACACAAGTTTTTTCTGTTGGGCCACCGCTGCGGTGCTCCACACTACTAGGATAGAAACTAAGGCTAAAGCCAGCTGTCGCATCTCGGTTTTTTTTGGAAATAAAAGAGAATTTGTACCTTTTACCAAAACCTGCTCCCATGAAAAATTATATCCTTCTCTTTTCGCTTCTTTTTTGCTCATTCGAAGGGATGGCTCAGCAACTAGGGGACTACTTGTCGGCCGCATTTCCTACCCACATGACTGCATCTGCGGATGGCAAGGCCTTGGCCTGGGTGCTCAACGACAAGGGGGAACGCAATGTATTTTATGCCAAAGCCCCAGCTTATGAGGCACAACAGCTGACGCAGTACAGGGGAGATCAAGGCGTGGATCTGGGGCCTTTGGTTTTTTCTCCCGATGGAAACACCTTGCTGGTAGTTCGCGGAAACCCAAAAAACTCCTCCGGCTATGCAGCCAATCCTGCGCAGCTTCAGGAAAACACGCAAAAGAAAATTCATGTGATCCAGCTCCAAACGGGGAAAAGTCGGGAATTTTCCTTGGGAGCCTCCCCCGTATTTAGCCCAGATGGCAAGCAGGTCGCTTTTTTGCAGGGAGGGGAAGTATACTTAAAAGCACTGTCCGACAGCAGCGGGCAAACAGGCAAGCCCCTATTTATTGCTAGAGGTACTTCCTCTAACCTGGCCTTTTCTCCAGATGGTAGTTACCTGGCCTTTGTATCGGCACGCACCGACCATTCCTTTGTGGGCCTTTGGAATTTTGCGAACAAGAGCCTCCACTTTCCAGAAGCCAGTTTGGACCACGACAGCTACCCCGCCTGGAGCCCAGACGGGACGCAGCTCGCCTACTTGCGTGTACCCAACATCCTGAATCACCTCCCCTTCACCTCGCTGACCGAAGCCAATCCCTGGAGTATCCGCGTTCTTCAGCTCGCAACTATGACGGCTGCGGAAGTGTGGCGGGCAGATCAAGGCGATGGCTCCGTGATGGTAGAGGACCTACCAGCATCCTCCGAGCGCCTCTGGTGGACACCCGACGGACAACTTGTCTTTCCTTGGGAGAAAAATAAATGGATGCAGCTCTATGCCGTCCACCCAAAAACAAAGCAAGTAAAGCACCTGACTCCTGGTGAAGGACAAGTGGAATGGGTGCAAACTTCCTACACCAAGAAAGACCTGCTCGTGACCCACAACATTGGAAATATTGACCGACGTCAGGTGTCGCTGCTCGACTTATCCACACTCGAGATGCGACTACTTTCTAATCCAGAAAGCATCTCCTGGGCTCCCGTAGCGGTAGAGAAGGGATGGGCATGTTTCGAGTCCAACTGGAATCAGCCGGGCTGGCCTACACTTCACCTATCGGGAAGCAGCAAACAACTTGCAGAAGCGCGCTTTCCCAAGGAATTCCCAAAGACCTTCAGCAAGCCGGAGGCAATCACCCTTACCGCAAAAGATGGTTTTAAAACTTCCGCTCAGTTGTTTTTACCGCCCAACTATGACCCGAAGAAAAAGTATCCAGCTGTCATCTTCATGCATGGAGGGAGTCGCAGACAGATGCTTTTGGGCTACAACTATGGCCTATACTATTCCCACACTTACGGTGCCCAACAGTATTTTGCATCCCAGGGCTACATTGCCTTGACGCTCAACTACCGCAGTGGCATCGGCTATGGGATGGACTTTAGGGAGGAGAAAAACTTCGGAGCAGGAGGTGCTAGCGAGGTACAGGATGTCTTGGCAGCAGCAGACTATTTAGCTTCCCGATCCGATGTAGATGCAGGACGGATTGCCCCATGGGGAGGCAGCTATGGGGGTTACTTAACCGCCCATGCACTAACTCAGGCGCCTGAAAAATTCCACGTAGGCGTCGACATCCATGGAGTCCACAATTGGAACAACGACATTCCCGTCTTTGCTTCGTGGTATGCCCCTGAGAAATTTCCAGAAATGGCAGATCTGGCCTTTAGCTCTTCTCCTATGGCTCGTGTGGAAAACTGGAAGGATCCCGTATTGCTTATCCATGGGGATGACGACCGCAACGTGCTCTTTTCCGAAAGCGTGGAACTGGCAGAAGTGTTGCGGAAGCAGGGGGTTGAAGTAGAGCAACTGGTCTTCCCGGATGAGGTGCATGCTTTTTTACTTCACCAAAACTGGGTCAAGGCCTTTGAGGCAACCTTCCGATTTATCACCAAACATTCTTCGGAAAAATAAACGGTTATCCACAGGCAGGTAAAGCGGCTTTACTCTTTTTTCAAAGACTCTACCGCCTGAATGCCAGTACTCAGCCTTTGGGCAGTATCTCCAGAAATGAGGCTCCAAGGAATTCCGCTCGCTTGGCTGAGCTGCTTGTAGATTTCAAAAAATTGCTGCCGCATTTCGAGATCCGGATGCTCCCGCAAGGGATCCGCCTGCCAGGGCAAGTCCGTCGCACACAAAAGGATCAAAGCGTAGGTTCGTCGCTCCAATTCCTCCAATACCCAGGGATCTACTTTGCCAAAGCGATGTTGGGACCAAACCCGGATCACCCGCAAGTCGGTGTCGCAAAAGAGGTAGTTTTTTGCCCCTCTAGCCAGTTCATCCTCCAACTGCATTTGTTGCTTCCCAATTTGAAGGAGGTCTTCGTAGGCATAGGGACGGTCTAGTTTTTCCAAGTACTCCCTAGCCACTTCAGGCACCCAGGGCTCTTGGAAGTAGGCCGCCAATGCCGCTGCCAAGGTGCTTTTCCCGGTAGACTCGGGTCCCAGAATCAAGATGCGCTTAGGCTTTTGCATGGGTTCGGGTGGCTTGAATCCAGGAAAAAAGCCCCGCTATCGCCAAGGCAGTGAAAAACAAATACTGGAAAGAGGTCAGCACGAGTCCTTTGTGAAAGTAGAGGGGAATGGAAACCAGGTCGGTCAAGATCCAGAAAATCCAACTTTCCACCTTTTTTTTCGCCATCAACCACATGGCCACAAAGGCCGAAGCCGTGGTGAAAGAATCCCAATAGGGCACGGTACTATCCGTAAATTCCTTTAATACACCAACCAAGACGGGAAAAGCCATAGAAAAAATAAGAACCGCATAAACCCAGCCTTTGCCATCTAGCCAAGTGACGGGAAGGGTATCCTGCTTTTCTTGGGGATGTGTCCACAAGTACCAGCCATAGACGGACATGCCAAAGTAATAGGCATTGATGCCCATGTCTGCATAAAGCCCATAGTCAAAGCAGATCCACACGTAGATGAGCACAGAAACGATGCCTGTGGGGTACACCCAAATGTTTTGCTTCGTGGAAAAATACACCGACGTAATCCCCATCAAGACGGCAAACGCTTCCAGCCAACTGAGTTGCTGCAGCCCTGCTGCCAGTCCGTTCCGGAGTAGTTCGAAATCCATGATGCGAAGAAAAGGATAAATTTGAGAGCGAAAACCTTAGCCGAAGGATAATTTAGGTTCGTTCCCTTCAAATTTGTGGCAAAGAAGTAACTTTTCCTGCAGTTGCCAGGTTTGATTGCTAAATTGCGCTTTATGAAGTTGCCCAGTACCCCGGTCACCCAAGACATTGATTCCCTCGATCCGAAGGACTTTATTTTGATTAAAAATGCGCAGGTCAACAACCTGAAGCACCTCAGTGTGGCCATCCCCCGAAATGCCTTTGTGGTCATCACGGGTTTGTCTGGCTCAGGCAAGTCTTCCTTGGCCTTTGACACGCTTTTTGCCGAGGGGCAACGCATGTATGTGGAGAGTTTGAGTTCCTATGCCCGTCAGTTTTTGGGAAGAATGGAAAAGCCAGAGGTGGAATACATCAAAGGAGTCGCTCCGGCCATTGCCATCCAACAAAAGGTGAGCACCAAAAATCCACGCTCTACCGTGGGTACGACGACCGAAATCTACGATTACCTGAAGCTCCTCTTTGCCCGTGTGGGCAAAACCTATTCTCCGATTTCCGGAAAAGAGGTCAAGCACCATACCGTGAGTGACATCGTGGATTTTGTGCATTCCTTTGAGGAGGAGTCCAAAGTGATGATCTCTTGCCCCCTGCAGCCTTCAAGGGATCGGAAACTCGAAAAAGAACTCGAACTCCTGCTTCAAAAAGGCTACACCCGCGTGTTGCGAGATGGCGAAGTACTGGTCTTGGAAGAGATATTGGCGCTGCCAAAAATCGAAAAAGGGAACTATGAAATATTAATCGACCGCTTGACGGTGCAAAAGGAAGTGGAAGACAACCAGTTTCGATTGGCCGACTCCATCCAAACTGCGCTTTTTGAAGGGCATGGTAACTGCAAAATCACGCTTCCAGGACAGGAAACCCGTACATTTTCGGATCGATTTGAACTGGATGGGATGTCCTTCGAACTCCCTTCCGTCAATTTCTTTTCTTTCAACAATCCCTACGGAGCCTGCAAGCGCTGCGAAGGCTTTGGAACCGTCTTGGGCATCGACCAGGATTTGGTCATTCCAGACAAGGAACTTTCGGTGTACGAAGGGGCGATTGCGCCTTGGAGAGGAGAAAGCGGGAAAGGCTGGTTGGAACCCCTGTTGAAAAAAGGGATCGACTTTGATTTCCCCATTCACCGCGCTTACCAAGACCTCACTGAGAAAGAAAAATCCCTGCTTTGGTCGGGAAATGCGTATTTCCGGGGGCTAAATGAGTTTTTTGAAGACCTGGAATCCAAGACCTACAAAATCCAATACCGCGTCATGCTTTCCCGATTTCGGGGACGTACTGCCTGTCCGGATTGCCGAGGCACGCGATTGCGAAAAGACGCTTCCTACGTGCAATTTGGAGGCAAATCCATCACCGACTTGGTGTTGATGCCCATTGAAGAGGCGCTACAGTTTTTCCAGACCATCCAACTTTCTGCCCACGAAGCGAAATTAGCCAGCCGATTGCTGAAGGAAATCAGCAGCCGATTGGAGTTTATGAATCAAGTTGGTCTGGGCTATTTGACCCTCAACCGACTCACCTCCAGCCTATCCGGAGGCGAATACCAACGGATCAAGTTGGCCACCTCGCTAGGATCTGCTTTGGTGGGCTCCATGTATATCTTGGATGAACCCAGCATTGGGCTTCACCCACGGGACACAGATCGATTGATCGAGGTACTAAAGGCCTTGAAAAACTTGGGCAACACGGTCATTGTGGTGGAGCACGAGGAAAAAGTGATGAAGGCTGCCGACCAAATCATTGACATTGGACCCGAAGCAGGCATAAAAGGAGGGGAATTACTATTTCAAGGGAGCATTGAAGACCTCATTGCGCAGGGTACCACCTACACGGCCAAATACCTGCGTGGAGAAGAGAAAATCTTCACCAAAACAGGCAACAGACCCTGGAAAGATTCCATCTGGATCAAGGGTGCTCGAGAAAACAACCTAAAAAATTTAGCAGTACAGATTCCCCTTCATACGCTCACTGTCGTGACCGGAGTCTCTGGATCGGGCAAGTCTACTTTGGTAAAGAAGATTCTTTACCCAGCACTTGGAAGACTGCTGGGCACGGTGATGGACGAAGCCGGGAAGTACGATAAGCTCGAGGGGGATTACAAGAAGGTCACCCAAGTGGAGTTTGTGGATCAGAACCCGATTGGCAAGTCTTCCCGCTCCAATCCCGTCACTTACGTGAAGGCCTATGATGTCATTCGAACCCTCTTTTCAGAGCAGCCACTTGCAAAGCAGCGGGGATACAAACCTGCCTTTTTTTCCTTCAATGTGGATGGCGGTCGCT
>JBANGF010000114.1:0-5010 GCA_037975655.1 Bacteroidota bacterium
GAAGTCTTGCTTCCTAAAGGATACTTGACTGGCGAGGAACAAGTAGGCGAAGCCATCAATGTCTTTGTATACACCGATAGCGAAGACCGACCGGTGGCAGTGACCGATACCCCACTATTACTTTTGGATGAGTTTGGAGTATTGACCTGTAAGGAGGTAACCTCATTTGGGGCATTTATGGATTGGGGCCTGTTGAAAGATCTTTTTGTGCCGAATGCTGAGATGGCGAAGCCAATGACCGCGGGTCAAAAATACTTGATACGGCTTTGTGCGGATTACCGATCCAATCGATTGATTGGGGTGAGTAAGTACCGTGAATTTATGTATCCTGCACCCAAGGACTATATGCCAGGTAGCGAATGTCAGGGCTTGATTTTTGAAAAAACTGATTTGGGGTACAAGGTATTGTTGGAGGATCGCTACGAAGGACTGCTCTATGCCAATGAGGTTTTTCAAGACTTGGCCCTTGGAGAAACTCGTAAACTTTGGGTGAAAAAGCGAAGAGAAGATGGAAAACTTGATTTACAGTTGCTTCCATTTGGTCGTGTGAAGTACGAGGAGGGAGCAGAAAAAATCCTTCAAATGCTTCAAGAAAAAGGCTTCTTGCCACTTCATGACAAATCTGAGCCAGAGGCAATTCAAAAGACCTTGGGGATGAGCAAAAAGCAGTTTAAGCAGTGCATTGGACAATTATACAAGGCACAGGAGATTACCATCCATGAAGATGGTATTTCCCTCAGTAAAGATTGATCGTCTTTGAATAAATCTACTGGCACAGTTTAGCACACCCTAGTAAGTCCTCCGATGTCCCTAGATCTAGAAAAGTTTTCCAAAGAGAGTAAGTCGGAATTTCCGGCCAACAAAAAAATCAAGGACAAGATCAAGGCTACTCGTCCCAAAAACCTCGATGCTAGATTTCAGCAAGCCCATGATGAGGTTTTTTCAAAGGTGGACTGCTTGGATTGTGCGAATTGCTGCAAGACCACAAGTCCCATTCTTATTCAAACTGACATAGATCGACTATCCAAGGTATTTCGGATGCGTTCCAGTGAATTTATTGACTCCTATCTTTTTCGAGATGAGGAAGGGGATTACGTGTTCAAGGATGCTCCTTGCCCATTTTTAGGAGCTGACAATGCCTGTTTGGTTTATGAAGACCGTCCTAAGGCCTGTAGAGAATACCCGCACACCGATCGAAAGAACATGCTCGGAATCATGGATTTAACTCTGAAAAACACCTTGGTATGCCCGGCAGTACTCAAAATATTTTACGAGATCGGCAAAGATTATAAGAAGTAAAGGAATAGTTTTGCTTTTTTAGCGAACGAAAAAGGCCCATTAAACTATGAATGTTTCGGATACTCAGTTTTTAGGAATAGATGTTGGAGGTACACATCTCAAGATTGGATTAGTAGATAGATCTGGTACCCTGTGTGAGTTTTATAAGGAGGACACCACTGCTTATCGGGAACATGCTGATGGCTTTGGACACAATTTTGTGGAAGTGATTGGTACTTATCTAGCCAAGTTTCCTCAAGTGAAAAAAGTGGGAATTGGACTTCCGGGCATGATAAGCAAGGATCGAATGACTCCTCTAGAAATCCCTGCTATTCCTGATTTGAATAATTATCCCTTAAAGGCTACGCTAAAAGCAAAATACCCCAATCACGATTTTTTCCTTGAAAATGACGCTGCTGCTGCCGCTATTGGGGAATTTCAATTTGGAAAAGGAGATGTTTCTTCCAATTTCTTGTTTATCACCATGGGTACAGGTATTGGTAGTGCTCTGGTGCTGGATGGTGAAGTCTTCAAAGGTTCTAGAGGAAATGCCTTGGAAATGGGTCATATGCTCTCACGTGGCAATGCTGGACTAGAAACTTTAGTTGGTCGTCAAGGGATATTAAAGATTATGGCCAATTTAATTGCTGCATATCCGGAAAAGGCGGGGGAGTTGGTAGGTAAGGATCTAGGAACGCACCTTTTGGTGGATACTGCCCGCACGGGGAACGAGGTCTCGCTAATGGTATTTAAGGAAGTAGCCGAGATTATCAGTGAGTCTATCGTATCGACTATCCGAGTGCTAGATGTGACAGATGTGTATTTTGGAGGTGGTATCGCAGCTGGATTGGAGTTTATGATGCCTACCATCGAATACAATACCCGAAAGTATTTGACTCCATACTACGTGAAGGACTTGAGGTTGAAAAAGGCAACCCTTGAAAATAATGCGGGAACTCTTGGAGCAGCGGCCTTGTGCTTTATGGATTCAGGTCTGTAACCGTTACCTCAGAAACTTTGCTTAATGCATTCATTCGAAAAAGAACTCGCAAGGGTTCTTTTTTTTGTTCTACCCCTGCGCAATCCGAACTGGGTTCAAGAAAATAAAAGAAAAAACTCTGGCTTTTATCAACCAATTCCACCCGATCTGGTCTTCCAAAAGTCTTGATAATGGCCTGATTGTCAATTCCTAAAAATTGATTTTTGATGGCCCTGAACTCTTCCAAGTCTTGCATGCGTAATCCCTTACATCCATAGCGATCTGATTTCCAGTTGTCTAAATTGACCTTACCGGCTTCTACGGCAGAACTACAGGAGCTGAGCCAAGCGAAAAGGAAAAGGGGGATAAGCAGAACTGTGTTTTTCATTGATGCGGTTTTGTGAGCTTAAAGATCGTTGGATTTTTGCTAGGGTTTTGCGCTAAGGTATCTAAAATTAAAATTTGACTTAAATTGTCTCTTTTGAACACAAAGAAAGGGTCGAAGGTTTACTCAATTCGGTTATATTGCAGCTTCAATCCCATATTTCATGTATTACAGATTCGGAAAAGTTTTCTATTTCTTAAGCGTTCTGGTTTTTCTCTTTGCGCTCTTGTATTTCTATGCTGCACTCCCTGAGCAGATTGGCATTCGGCTAGATGACCAAGGAAGTATTCTTCATGAATATCCAAAAAGCACATTTTTTTATGGTCTAGCGATTGGGTTTTTCGTTTTCAATCTAGCGACCATTTATACCCCAAAAACCTTGGAAACTAAAACTAATCAAAAATTGCATCGCTTATTTCCAATTGGGGATCCCTATCGTGATTATTTGTTGCTTTGGTTTTATTCTTTTGGAGGATGGGTTAACCTGAGCCTGACGCTTGGGGCTTTATTTATTCATGCGATCAACAATCAAGAAGTGTTAAGCGCCAGCTCCTACAACCTTTGGTTTTATTTGATGCCTATTTTACTTTTTGCTTGGGTTGGAGGTTTGTTTGTCTTGCTATTCAAAAAATTTAAAGCCACTCAAGTGGGAATCAACTAGTCGATGGCAGAACAAGTGAATTATACCGAAGACAGCATCCGTTCATTGGATTGGAGAGAGCATATCCGCTTGAGACCAGGGATGTATATTGGAAAGCTAGGGGATGGAAGTGCACCTGATGATGGAATCTATGTGTTGGTAAAGGAAATATTAGACAATTCCATAGATGAACACATGATGGGACATGGCAGAACCATCGAAGTGAAAATCACCGAACATAAAGTGGAAGTGCGGGATTATGGACGTGGTATTCCCCTTGGAAAAGTGATAGACTGCGTTTCCAAAATCAATACGGGTGGTAAATACGATTCTGGTGCCTTCCAAAAATCTGTAGGATTAAATGGAGTGGGTACCAAAGCGGTAAACGCACTTTCTGATTTTTTTAAAGTGCAATCCTTTCGAGAAGGGGATACCAAGGTGGCGGAATTTGAAAAAGGGATTTTGGTCAATGATCCTCCCGTAGGCAAGTCATCGGATCGAAATGGAACCAAGATCGTATTCTCCCCGGATGCCTCCATCTTCAAAAATTACCACTTTATTCCAGAATACTTGGAGAATCAGATGTGGAACTATGCCTACTTAAACGCAGGCTTGAGTATACAATTCAATGGGAAGAAATACTTCTCGGATCGGGGATTATTTGACCTATTATCGAATAAAGTAGATGAAGAAAGTATTCGGTACCCGATCATTCATTTGAAAGGAAATGACATTGAAGTAGCCATTACGCACTCCGGAAGTTATGGGGAAGAATACTATTCCTTTGTCAATGGGCAGTATACTACACAAGGAGGAACTCACTTGGCTGCTTTTCGAGAGGCTATTGTGAAGACCATTCGCGAGTTTTACAAGAAAGATTTTGATGCTTCCGATATCCGACAATCAGTAGTAGCTGCTATTGCAGTACGGGTGCAGGAACCTGTATTTGAATCCCAAACCAAGACCAAGTTGGGTTCACAGAGCATTGGTCCGGATGGGCCTACGCTCCGAACTTTCGTCAACGACTTCATCAAAACCGAACTGGACAATTACTTACACAAAAATCCAGGAGCAGCCGATGCGCTGCTGAAGCGAATTTTGCAGTCTGAACGTGAGCGTAAGGAAATCTCTGGCATCAAGAAGTTGGCCAACGAGCGTGCAAAAAAGGCAAATCTGCACAATAAAAAGCTTCGGGACTGCCGCGTACATTACGACGATCCGAAAGCGGAGGAAGAGTTGAAAAACAAAACGATGCTATTCATCACTGAAGGGGATTCTGCTTCGGGCTCGATTACCAAAAGCCGTGATGTGCAATCCCAGGCGGTTTTTTCCCTCCGTGGCAAGCCGCTCAACTGCTTTGGAATGACCAAGAAGGTGGTTTATGAAAACGAGGAATTTAACCTCCTTCAACACGCACTCAACATTGAGGACGGCATCGAAAACCTCCGTTACCGAAAAATTGTAATTGCTACCGATGCGGATGTGGACGGCATGCATATTCGCTTGTTGATCATGACCTATTTCCTTCAGTTTTTCCCAGATCTGGTGAAAAATGGGCATTTGTTCATTTTGGACACACCTTTGTTTCGAGTGAGAAACAAGAAGGAAACGATCTATTGCTATTCCGATGAGGAGCGGCAGCGGGCAATCCATAAGTTGGGGAATAAGCCTGAAATCACTCGTTTTAAGGGTTTAGGTGAGATTTCCCCAGAGGAGTTTGGAACTTTC
>JBANGF010000143.1:0-2817 GCA_037975655.1 Bacteroidota bacterium
AAAAATACCCAATCCAAAATGTAAAAAACAAAAAAAAAATAAATATTTTGATATTACTATATAAAACTTCGAATTGCTTGTTCCCCCTTCATTTCCAAAGACTTTCGGAAGAGTTACCCAATCCATGGCCAGGTGCCCGCAATCTTGGCCAACAGGCCTCTGGATTCTGGGATACAGACCAAGACTCTTGGGCGTTCCATCACTCCCAGGATGACCCGCACTACTTCTTCAGCCTCTAGCACCTGCTTGGGACCACTGAAGGTGAGTTTGGCTTCCTCGGGGTAGCCCAACTGCAAATCGAGCATGGGTGTATTCACCAAATCGGGACAAATCACAGTCACCCAAACTCCATATTTTTTGAGTTCAGCGGCTACAGACAAGGAAAATCCCCGGACGGCAAATTTGGAGGCTGCATACAAACTCAAGCCTGACACGGGAGCCAATCCTGCCAAGGAGGAAATGTTCAAAATATGCCCAAAACCCTGATTTTTCATCGCTCTGCCGATAAGCGTCGTGCCCAAAATGGTCCCCTTCGCATTGCAGTTGAGGTGATAATCAATGTCCTCCAACCCATAACCTTCCAAAAAACCAGGACGAATCACCCCAGCACAATTGATCAAATGAGAAATCGGTAGCCCCATATCTTGGGCTATTTCCACTACTCGCAACCAAGTGGATTCCTGAGCCACGTCCCCATCCACCCAGGCAATAGATTTGCTGCCCTGGGCTAGGGTTTCAAGTTTCCCCGCATCCAAATCCACCAAAATCATTGGGACTTGTTGGGCCGAAAAAGTGGCTAAAAGTTGTTTGCCAATGCCACTTGCAGCGCCAGTTAGGACAATCAGAGTCGGAACCATGGGAATCGAGAAAAGTGAATATGCACCTAAATAAACTCAAAAATACCCAGCCTTCAAATTTTGATTTTGCGACTAATCAGGAACATTCAAGCAAACTATTCGTGTAAATTTGAGTGTTACCTCAACGGATCATCCATGCAGCAGCCAACCTCTAATTCTTCCTACGACCTCCTCATTCTGGGTGCCGGACCCATCGGTCTTGCCTGTGGAATTGAAGCCAAAAAGGCAGGTTTGAACTACCTGATTCTAGAAAAAGGTGCCCTCTGCAATTCGATCTACAACTACCCGGTCAACATGACCTTTTTTTCCACCGCCGAACGCTTGGAACTCGCTGGCATCCCCTTCATGTCTGTAGGCCCCAAGCCTACCCGAACCGAGGCTTTGGACTATTACCGAAGGATTTACCAACTTTTTCAACTTCACATAAACCTGTACGAAACCGTCCAGACCGTTCAAAAAGAGGGAGATCTTTTTACCGTTCAAACCTCTAAAGGATCTTATTTGAGTCGAAAAATTGTCTTGGCAACTGGTTTTTACGACCTGCCCAACCTGATGGAGGTGCCAGGCGAGGAACTGCCCAAAGTGCTGCACTATTACAAGGAGCCTTGGCCCTTTATTGGTCAAAAAGTGCTCGTGGTAGGCGGAGCCAACTCTGCAGTAGATGCAGCTTTGGAATGCTGGCGCAAAGGCGCTTCGGTCAGTATGGTCCTGCTAGGCGATGAGGTGGATGACAATGTCAAGTATTGGGTACGCCCGGACATCATGAATCGCATCAAAGAAGGTTCTATACAAGCCTTTACCCGATCCCGAGTCAAGCAAATTCTTCCCCAAGAAGTGATCTTGTCCACCCCAACTGGAGAAGTTAAGGTCCCAAATGACTGGGTGCTTGCCCTGACCGGGTACAAACCCAACTTTAGCCTTTTAGACCAGCTCGGGGTCCAACTCAGCCTGGACGAAAAGCGGCAGCCCTGCTACGATCAGACCAACCAGGAATCTAATGTCCCAGGAGTATACCTCGCAGGCGTGGTCTGTGGAGGGCTCAATACCCGAGAATTTTTTATAGAAAATAGCATTTCCCATGCAGAGGCCATCATTCAAGACATTTTGAGCCGCTAGTCTTTCAAATTCGCCTCGGTAATCAAGCGCAAGCCATCCAAAGTAAGGTTCCTATCTACAGCATCAAATGTACCCTCCAACGTAGTGAGTATAGACGAAAGCCCACCAGTGGCCACTACTCGAAAGGAAAGGCCTGTTTCTGATTGAATGGTTTCCAACATCCCCTTAACCAATCCGGTGTACCCATACAATACCCCCGCCTGAATGGCATGGATTGTGTTCTTTCCTAGGGCCGATTCGGGCAACTTGAGTTCCACCTCCGGTAACTTGGAGGTATTCATAAACAAGGCTTTGATCGCTGTTTGAAGCCCGGGAACTATGTTTACTCCAAGAACTTCCCCGTTGGAATCAACTGCGGTAAAGGTCAGGGCAGTCCCAAAATCCACCACAATCACCGGCTCCTGATACCGCGTGTAGGCTGCCATCACGTTACACATTAAATCGGTGCCGATTTCATTAGGGCGATGGGTACGGATGGGAAGTTTGGCATAACTTTTTGCCTGAATCAGATAGGGCATCTTTCCAAAAAATCCCTCACAAAACTGTTCGAGAATGCCGTTAATTTCGGGAACCACCGAACTATAGCCAATTTTTTCAATCTGATTCACGGCAATGCCGTGCTCCAAAAAATACAAGGGTACCTTTTTGCTTAGCTGCGCTATCAATCGAGGAGTTTTGGTTTCCAAGCGAAATTGGTTGGTCCATTTTCCGCGTTTCGAATCGTAAAGCGCAAAAACTACATTGGAATTACCCGCATCAATGGCTAAAAACATCTTGGTATCAAGTTTTGTCTAAATTAGAGGCATAGTTACCAAATAATCAACTTACACCCCAAAAAACAGAT
>JBANGF010000178.1:0-3338 GCA_037975655.1 Bacteroidota bacterium
ATCAGCGAACCGATCGTTGGGGTGGTTCTCTTGAAAACCGAATGCGTTTTGTCAAAGAAGTATATTTGGCTATTCGTAGGGAAGTAGGAGATTCCTTTCCGGTTAGCATCAAATTAAACTCAGCAGATTTCCAGAAAGGTGGATTTACCCAAGAAGATTCTAGGGAAGTCATCAAGCAATTGAGTGTCTTGGGGATGGATTTGATTGAAATATCTGGAGGTACCTATGAAGCTCCAGCTATGATGGGAGCGGCTCAAAAGGAGTCTACCAAGACGCGAGAGGCCTATTTTTTAACCTATTGTGAAGTGGTGCGCAAATTGGTGCATAGTCCATTGATGCTTACCGGTGGATTTCGCTCGGCACAAGGAATGAATGCGGCCTTGGAATCCGGTGCCTGCGATGTAATCGGAATAGCCCGCTCTCTGGCGATTCAACCCGATTTCCCAAAGCAATTGTTGTCAGGCGCAGCAGTTACAAGCCAGGTAAAACCCTTGACTACCGGTTGGAAGTTTCTAGACAAAACCTTCCCCTTGGAAATCATTTGGTATACCGATCAGCTCCACTTGATGGGAGCTGGAAAAGAACCCAATCCCAAAAAATCAGCACTAGGATCGGTGCTCAGCATGGTCTACAAACTGGGGAAAAATGCAGTAAAAAAGGTGAGGTAAATTCTACTTTTCTTACTTGTGAATTACTTTTAAATTAAATTTAATCTAAAGATATTAATAATTTAATAATCAATTAATTAAGGAAAAAAAAGCCTGAACAATTCATTCAGGCCTTTTCGTTTAGTGGAGTGTAAACTCCGGCAAGTACTTAATTTTACCTCCCTCCATGGCTGACTCATGCGCCAGGATGCCCACACAGGTGATGTTGGCAGATTGGGCTGCATCCGGGTAGGGGGCTCTTCCTTCCACCAAGGCACTTACAAATGCATGCACTAAGTGCGGATGCGAACCGCCATGGCCCGATCCTTGAATAAAAGAGAGGTGCTGGTTGTCATCCGCATCATAGACCCCTTGCTGAGTGAAGGGAGCGATTTCAGCAGGGAGCAAATGGGCATAATCAGGGATTTTTACGCGCTCAGGCACTTCACCCGTGTGGATTACCGATTCTTCATGCTCAATGAGCGTCCATTCAAATGACTTCTTGGATCCATAGACATCAAAACTTTCTCGGTACTGACGTGCTGTATTGAAGAGTGAGCGGGTCACTTCTGCGGACAAGTCCGAATCTTTGAGCTTGATATGGCAGGTTTCGATGGCAAAAGGAGAACCATACTTAGGAATCAGTTCTTCATCAATTCTTCCCGAACCAAAGCAGGATACGTATTCTGCCTGCCCTTTGGGTAGTGCAAGTACCGGTCCTACGCAGTGGGTGGCGTAATGCATGGGTGGGAGGCCTTCCCAGTAGCCTGGCCAGCCAGCCATTTCCTGCTGGTGGGAAGCTCGGAGAAATTGGATTTTGCCCAATTCCCCTTTCTCGTACATTTCCTTGACAAATAGGAATTCCCGGCTGTAAACGACCGTTTCCATCATCATGTAAGTCAAACCAGTGGATTGGGTCAATTCCACGATTTGCCGGCATTCTTCTACCGTCGTAGCCATGGGTACGGTACAGGCTACGTGCTTGCCCGCCTTTAGGGCTTGGATGGATTGCTCTGCATGGTTTTGGATAGGGGTATTGATGTGTACTGCATCGATATTGGGATCCTTGAGGAGCTCTTCGTAGTCCGTATACACTTTTTCAATCCCAAAAGCCTTTGCAATGGCTTCAGCTTTCTCTCGGTTTCGCTGACAGACCGCATACAAATGGGCATGCGGGTACTTCTGGTAGATGGGAATAAATTCGGCTCCAAATCCCAAGCCGATGATGGCGATATTTAATCTTTTCGTATTCATGGTTCGTGTTTTTATTGACCTCAACTTACTCTGAGGCCCATTTTTTTAAAAATTTCAATCCTTCGTTTGCAAATTCATCTTGGCTAGGAACTAAAGGCTTCCAAATGCAGACTGCTCCAGCCAGTTCCTGTACTTGCGGAGTAAAACTTTCGATGGAAACACAACCTTGGTAGTGGATGGCTTCCAAACCTCGTTTCCAAGCAGCCCAATTGGTCTGTCCCGTACCCGGTGTACCTCGATAATTTTCGGAAACCTGCACATGAATCAATTTGTCTCCTACACGGCGAATGGCAGCTTCCAAACTAGGTTCTTCTATGTTTAAGTGAAACCCATCCAAGGTAGCTTTGGCTTGAGGCTCGTTGATATCCCGAATCAAGCGCATCAAATCTTCACTGGTATTGATCAAGTCAGTTTCAAAGCGATTGAGTGTTTCGATGCCAAGCTCAAGGCCAAATTCTCCTGCGCGTTTGCAAGCTTTCTGTAAGTTGCGTACGGCTCGATCCCATTCCAACTGCCGTTGTTCCGGAGCCACCAATCTAGCTTTTCCTACAGCAGAATACATGGGGCCTGCCACAAAGCTGGCACCTAACTCTGCTCCAATCTGAAAACAGGCCTCTAGGTAATCCAAACTGGTCTGATGATAGCTCGGGTCATCGTGGGTAAAGTCACGGGTAGGACCAAATGCTCCGCAGATGATAGGTTTGAGCCCATGCGCTTGCAGTGCTTGTTTGACTAACTTTATGTCAATCAACGAAGGGTCTTCCACCGGAATTTCAACTGCATCGAAACCGTAGTCCTTAATTTTTGAAAATAAGGCTACGGTATCCCGATTGAATGGGGAAGTCCAAAGCCAAGTGCTGACCCCAAATGTTACGGATAGTGCCATGGCTTATTTTCGTACGACCATAATGCCATTCATGATTCTCCAGTGGCCTGGAACGGTACACACAAATGGGTATTCTCCTGGTTCTGAGGGTGCAGTGAATACCAACGTTTCCTTGCCCTCAGGATTGACGAGTACCGTGGCCACGATCACTTCTGGAATTTCAGGAACATAGTTCAGTTCTGCTCCCTTAGGATTTCTTGCCAGTTCATCGGCAGCTTTTCCAATGGTTTCCATGCTTCCTTTCTTGCCAATTACCAAGTTGTGCTGCATGAAATCCAAGTTTTCAAAGTCAATGGTTACCTGAGTTCCTGCTTGTACAGTGAAGGAAGGCTTGTCAAACTTCATTTCATGAGGAATTACACCCAATTTGATTACAGTTCCCCCTTGGGCAGTCGTTGCAGCGGGTAAACTAGCTACCAAGGCAATGTCGCTACCCGGTTGCTTCAACGATAGGGTAGAGGCGTTGCTCAAACGACCTCCAAACCACCAGGTGCCCTCGTACTTGCCCACTACATTTCGGCTATCGTTGGATCCCACACGTACTCGATTTG